>JBEVFK010000061.1:0-11858 GCA_040512325.1 Mycobacterium sp.
CGCCGCGGCGTGCAGGGTCTCGGAGTCGAGGAACTGGTCGAGGGTCAGGTCCGCGGCGTGCACCTCGGTGGCGTCGCGGCCGTGCACGGCATCATAGGTGGGCCGCTTGCTGCCGCCGGCGCGTTGCGCCTCGACATAGCCTGCGATGGCAGCCAGGTCGCTTGCCGGGCTGACGATCACGCCGACCGGTACGTCGACGCCGAAGATCTCGTGCAACAGGTTGGCGAAGGTCAATGCGGACAGCGAGTCGCCACCCAGGTCGGTGAAGTGGGCGTCCGGCTGCAGATCAGAGGCCGCGGCCCCCAACAGCGCGGCCGCCGCCCGGCCGACGGTCTCCAGCACGGAGCCGCCTGCGCCGCTGTGACGCAAGGCCCGCAACTCGTTGGCTTGCCCGTCGGCCAGTTCGACATACAGCTCTTCGAGCCGGGGAGCGTACTGCGCCTTGAGGTTGGGGCGTGCCAGCTTGCGAATGCCGGTGAGCAGTCCGTTCTCGAGGGTGAACGGTGTTGTCTCGATGAGGAAATCGCGGGGCACCTCATAGGACTGCAGATCGGCGGTGCGGGCGGCGCGCTGCAGCGACTCGGTGATGGCGCCTTTCAGCGCGCCGAGGTCTTGCTGAGCCAGCGCGTCCTCGGTCGGCACGATCACCGCCAGCAGGTAGGAGCGGGCGCTGTTGCCGTAGAGGTAGATCTGCCGCACCAGCGGGGCATGAGAGAAGATGGCCTCGAGTTTGGACACCGTGACGAACTCGCCCTGGGCGAGCTTGAGCACGTTGTTGCGCCGGTCCAGGTATTCGAGGTGGTCCGGGCCGGTCTCGGCGACGATGTCACCGGTGCGGTAGAAGCCGTCCGCGTCGAACATCTCGGCCGTGACCTCCGGGCGCTTGTAATACCCGGGGAACAGCTGCTCGCTCTTGATCAGCAGTTCGCCGCGCGGGTGCGGCCGGTCGGTGTGGAAGTAGCCGAGGTCGGGGACGTCGATGAGCTTGTAGTCGAGCACCGGCGGACGGCGCACCACCCCGTCGACGAACACCGCTCCGGCTTCGGTGGAGCCGTAGCCCTCCACCAGATGCAGGTCGAGCAGCTTCTCCACCCAGGTCTTCATCTCCGGGGAGATCGGCGCCGAGCCTGTCATCGCGGTGACGAAGCGGCCACCGAGCATCGACTGCCGCAGTTCGGCGAGCACGTCGTCGACATCGGCGTCCGGCTGGCGGTCCACCTGGCTCTGATACTCGTTGAACAGCATCTCCCAGATGCGCGGCACGAAGCTGAGCTGAGTGGGACGGCTGAGCGCCAGGTCGTCGAGGAACGTCGACAGATCACTGCGGGCCGCGAAATAGACTGTGCCGCCGGTAGACAACGCGCCGAAAAGGATGCCACGGCCCATCATGTGGCTCATCGGCATGAAGCTCAGGACGATGGCGGGTAGCGCTTCATGCTGATCGTCCCACGCTGCCCTGGCGGAGGCCCGCCACATGGTCGCGGCCTTGCTCTCGGGATACATCGCACCCTTCGGGGCGCCGGTGCTGCCCGAGGTGTAGATCAACAGGCTCAGCGGATCGGGCTCGGTCGGTTCGGGCCGCAGTGCCACCGGTAACGCGGTCCCGCGGCTCAGCACGCTCTGCAGGGTTTCGACCACCACAGCGCTGCCGGCGTCGGTCAGCCGCTGCTGGGCCTCGGCCAGCGCGTCACGGTGATCGTCGACAGCGGGATGGAAATCGAACACCACCAGCTGTCGCGATGCGTGGCCGGTGATGATGAGTTCGACTGCGTCGGAGAGGAAGTCGACGCTGGAGGCGATCAGCACTGGTTCGGTCTCGGTGACGATCGGGAGCAACGAAGCCACCGGGGCGCTGGTCTGCAGGGGCACCGACACCGCCCCCAGCCCGACCAGGGCGATGTCGACGGCGGTGTAGTCGACGCTGGTGAAACCGAGGATGGCGACCCGGTCGCCGGCGGCCACCCCGTCGTGCAGCCAGGCGTTGGTGACGGCATCCGCCCGATCCCGGAGTTCGCTGTAGGTCAGGGTGTCGAAGTGGGGGAGCAGTTGGGCGGTCCGTCGCCCGGTGGCGGGGTCGACGTCGATCGAGACGGCCCGCTGGGCCAGGGCGGGGCGGTCGGCGTACCCGGTCAGGACGGTGTCGATGATCTTCGACAGGCTCTGACCGGGTTGGTCGACGGCGTCGCTGATGGCCGAGCTGGGCCGAGCGGCGGCGAACTGCGGATCATGGGCGTAGAGGTCGGCGATGCGGTGCATCAAGCGGGTTTCGGTGGTCATAAGGGGTCCCCTTGGCGGTAGCAGGAATAGAGCAAGTTGATGGCGCGAAATCGCGCTACGAAAGAAACTACGTTAGCAAAACTAACTTTAATCCCACCTGGGCTGTCAGTTCACTGTGAAATCCGGCGCTGTGCGCGCGGTCACAGTCGAAAAAGCTTGGGCAACAGGGTGATTGCCGTCACAGCGAACCAGGCGGAGGGCGCCCGCACGCGTGCGGGTCGAATCGCCGGTCCAGAAGCGTTAGCCGGGCATCCGACCTGGGTAACCAGGGTCCAACACAAGGAGGAGCCATGAGAAGCGTGGACGCCAACCTCAACTCGGCAACCGCTGTACCCACCACCCGGGGCGGACGGATGCGCATCGCGCGCAGTCGTGGCGCCGCCAGCGGATTTCTGCTGATCCTGCTCGGAATCTGGGGCGCTCTGATCCCCTTCGTCGGGCCGTATTTCGATTTCGCCTACTCGCCGGAGCAGGCCTGGGTGTGGACCGACGCCCGCGGCTGGCTCGAAGTACTGCCTGGCGCGGTCACCGTCGTCGGCGGCTTCCTGATGCTGACGTCGCGGAACCGGGCCAGTGCCACTCTCGGCGGTTGGCTCGCCGTGGCGGCAGGTGCCTGGTTCGTGGTGGGACGTGCGTTCGCCTCGATGCTGGCCATGGGCGAGATCGGTGTGCCCGCGGCGTCGACCCCCACCAAGACGGTGGCACTGGAGCTGGCGTTCTTCTCCGGCCTCGGGGCCCTGATCATCTTCCTTGCTGCCCTGGCGTTGGGTCGGCTGTCGATTCTCAGCGTGCGCGATGTCAACTATGCGCAGAGCCACGCCGAGCGTGACGTTGTTGCCGAGCCCGTCTCGACGGGTGCAGTGCCGATCACCGAGCAGCGCACCGAGGTCATCGGCCCCACCGCCGACAGCCGGCCGCGCCGCAGCTGGCGGGACAGGTTCCGCCGCAATCGCGGGACCGGCGACCGCACGCTGATCCATCACTGACCGATCACAACAATTCCGGCCGTGAAGCCTTTGGCTTCGCGGCCGGAATTGTGTTCGAGACAGCCGGTCAGAGGTCGGCGAGGAGCAGCTTCAACACATCGAGCCCCTCGACCAGCAGCTCGTCGCTGATGCTCAGCGGCGGCAGGAAACGCAGAATGTTGCCGAACGTGCCGCAGGTCAACACGATCACCCCGGCCCGGTGGGCGGCGCTGCTGAGTTTCTTCGTCAGCTCCGGATCAGGTTCTGCGGTACCGGATTTCACCAGTTCGACGGCGATCATCGCGCCTCGGCCCCGGACGTCGCCGATGCGGTCGTCCTCGGCCTGGAGCCGGTGCAGCCAGTCCTTCATCAGGGTCTCGATGGCCTGCGCGCGGGCAATCAGGCCGTCGAGTTCGATGGTCTCGATGGTCGCCAGTGCCGCGGCGCAGGCAATCGGGTTGCCGCCGTAGGTGCCGCCGAGGCCGGACACGTGGGGGGCGTCCATGATCTCGGCGCGGCCGGTGACCGCCGACAGTGGCAGACCGTCGGCGATGCCTTTGGCGGTGACGATCAGATCGGGTTCCACACCTTCGTGTTCGCAGGCGAACATCGCTCCCGTGCGGGCGAAGCCGGTCTGCACCTCGTCGGCGATGAACACCACATTGTTGTCGGCGCACCACGCCCGCAGCGTCGGTAGGAAGCCCGGCGCCGGCACGATGAATCCGCCCTCACCTTGGATGGGCTCGATGATCACCGCCGCCAGGTTGGCCGCACCGATCTGCTTGTCGATCACGGTGATGGCGCGCTCGGCCGCGAGCTCGCCGTCGGTGCCGAGTTCCTTGTCCACGAGCCCGTCGCGGTAGGGGTAGGACAGGGGAGCGCGGTAGATCTCGGGTGCGAACGGACCGAACCCGCTCTTGTACGGCATGGACTTGGCCGTCAACGCCATCGTCAGGTTGGTCCGGCCGTGATAGGCGTGGTCGAACGCGACGACGGCCTGCTTCTTGGTGTAGGAACGTGCGATCTTGATCGCGTTCTCCACCGCCTCCGAACCCGAGTTGAACAACGCCGAGCGCTTCTCGTACGACCCGGGAGTGAGGCGGTTGAGGTGTTCACACACCGCCAGATAGCCCTCGTACGGCGTGATCATGAAGCAGGTGTGGGTGAATTCGGCCACCTGTGCGGCCACCGCCGCCACTACCCGCGGCGACGCGTTCCCCACGGTGGTGACGGCAATGCCCGATCCGAGATCGATCAGCCGGTTGCCGTCCACGTCTTCGACGATGCCGCCGCCGGCGCGCTGCGCGTACACCGGCATCGTGGTTCCGATGGCACTGGACACCGCGGCGCTCTTCCGGGCGCTGAGCTCCAGCGATCGGGGGCCGGGGATCTCGGTGGCCAGGAGGCGGCTCTGTTCGAGGGTGGACACGTCTTGTCTCCTGTCAGCGGCAAAGCGGTGTGAGTTCGATCGGTGCATGTCGAGCCTAGTCGTGCCGCCCAGGCCTGCCACCGGAATCAGCAGCTACTCGGCGAGGGGGCGATGGAAAGCGTCTCAGGTCTACGAATTGCGTACGGAATCCGCAGCAGCTACTTTCTGGGGAGTCCCCCGGTGGCGGTCCCACCGGGGGACGAACCAATTCAGTCGAAAATGACCGCTTGGCGCCTGTCGGTACGGCGCCACGGCCCCGCGTGGGCAGTGCTGGTCGGACGCAGCCGTCGGCAATGGCACACTGGTCACCTACGAGGCACGGTGACCTGGCGGTCTCGGCGCCCACCGTAGATCAATACGAAACTGAAGAAGCCACGAAGAGTAGAAGGACTCGAGCTGTCATGGATTTGGTCGTTTTTCTGCCCCTGCTGATCATCCTGGGTGCATTCATGTTCTTTGCGTCGCGCAAGCAGAAGAAGGCGATGCAGGTGACGATCGACCTGCACGAGTCGCTGGCCATCGGTGACCGCATCCACACCACGTCGGGCCTGCAGGGCACCATCACCGGCGTCGGCGATGACTACGTTGACCTGGAGATCGCTCCGGGCGTGGTCACCACGTGGATGAAGCTCGCGGTGCGCGACAAGATCAATCCGACCGATGCCGAAGACGAATACGAAGACGAGTATGAGGACGACTTCGAAGACGGGAACGGCGACAATTCGGCGCCATCTGGCCCGGACAGGCTGACCAAAGACTGATCGCCAGGTACTGCACGTACCCTTTCCGGGTGCGGGCGAACCGATCGCCCTTAGCAGCGGGTCCGAATCCGGGCCCCAGCATGCATGATCTCGGAGGAGCTCAACAACGTGGCATCGCCTTCGGCGCCGGTGCACCCGTACCGCTACCTGTCTTTGTTCTTGGTACTGCTGGTCGGTGCGTTCCTGCTGGTCTACCTGACAGGAAACAAGCAGGCCGAACCCAAACTCGGTATTGATCTACAGGGAGGCACTCGGGTCACGCTGACCGCTCGGACCCCCGACGGAACTGCGCCCACTCGTGAGGCGCTCATGCAGGCGCAGCAGATCATCGCCAGCCGCGTCGACGGACTCGGCGTCTCCGGCTCCGAGGTTGTCATCGACGGTGACAACCTCGTGATCACGGTCCCGGGGAACGACGGCGACGAGGCGCGAAACCTCGGCCAGACGGCTCGGCTGTATATCCGGCCGGTGATCCATGCCGTGCCGGTCGACCAGCTCAACGCCGCGGCTCAAGGCCAGGGCCAGGCCCCACCCGGGCAGGCTCCGCCGGGTGGACTGCCCCCCGGTGGTGTCCCGCCGGGCGGATTGATTCCCGGTGCGCCAGGGGCTCCGGGTGCGCCAGGCGTCCCCGCGGCGCCCGGCGCCGGTGTGCCCCCGGCAGAGCAGCCCGCTGCTCCGACCGCCCAACCGCGGCCGTACCCGCTGGAGCCGGCGCCGTCGCCCACTCCCGCTCCCACGCCGCCGGCCGAGCCCGAGCCCGGTGCACCCGCTGTGCCGGAGCGGCCCGAAGATCGCGCCGAGAAGATCGCGTTCGAGAAGCAGCTGCGCCAGAGCGACAACCAGAGCGTGCAGATTCTGGCGCTGCAGTACCAGGCCGGCCGTTGCAACGAAGAGGACCCACTCGCCGGCAACGATGATCCGAACCTGCCGCTGGTGGCGTGCTCCCAAGATCACCAGACCATCTATCTGCTGGACAAGTCGATCATCAGTGGCGAACAGATCGCGAACGCATCGTCCGGCTTTGATTCACAGCAGGCGCGCTACATCGTCGACCTGGAATTCAAGCCTGACGCCAGCACCATCTGGGGCGACTTCACCGCTGCGAACATCGGCACTCAGACGGCGTTCACCCTGGACTCCCAGGTGGTCAGCGCCCCGGAAATCCAGGAAGCGATCCCCGGTGGCCGGACCCAGATCACCGGGCAATTCACCGACGAGTCCGCGCGCGAGTTGGCCAACGTCCTCAAATACGGGTCGCTGCCGCTGTCCTTCGAGTCCTCCGAGGCTGAAACAGTCTCGGCCACCCTGGGATTGGCGTCACTGAAGGCCGGCTTGATCGCGGGTGCCGTCGGCCTGGCGGCGGTGCTGCTGTATTCACTGCTGTACTACCGGGTGCTCGGGCTGCTGGTCACGCTGTCGCTGGCCGCGGCGGGAGCGATGGTCTACGCGATCCTGATCCTGCTGGGTCGCTACATCGGCTACACCCTCGACCTCGCCGGTATCGCCGGCCTCATCATCGGTATCGGCACCACAGCCGACTCGTTCGTCGTGTTCTTCGAACGCATCAAAGACGAGATCCGCGAAGGGCGCTCGTTCCGTTCGGCGGTCCCTCGAGGCTGGGCGCGGGCACGCAAGACGATCCTGTCGGGCAACGCGGTGACGTTCCTGGCGGCGGCGGTGCTGTACTTCCTGGCCGTCGGCCAGGTCAAGGGCTTCGCCTTCACGCTCGGATTGACCACCATCCTCGATGTGATAGTCGTGTTCCTGGTGACCTGGCCGCTGGTGTACCTCGCATCGAAGTCCGCTCTGCTGGCCAAGCCGAGATACAACGGCCTGGGCGCGGTTCAACAGATCGCTCGCGAACGCAGGGCTGCAACCACTGCGTCAGCGGGACAGGGGTAACGCAATGGCAGACAAAGCAGAATTCGACAAGTCCGGCGGCACCGAGCTCACCGACACCGTATTGACGGATGACGTGCCGACACCCGGCGTGGCCGGGCAGGCCCCGAAGCACAGTTTCTTCGTCCGGCTCTACACCGGCACCGGCGCGTTCGAAGTCATCGGCAAACGCAAGCTCTGGTACGGGATCAGCGGCGCCATCATGCTGATCGCCGTGTTGGCGATCGTGGTGCGCGGCTTCACCTTCGGGATCGACTTCGAAGGCGGGACCAAGGTCGCCATGCCGCGGGGCGACGTCCAGACCGTCCAGGTCGAAGAGGTCTTCCAGGAGACCCTGGGCTCCGACCCGGAGTCCGTCGTGATCGTCGGCAACGGGCCCACGGCCACCGTGCAGATCCGCTCCGAGGCATTGGACAACGCACAGGTCGACGACCTGCGGGCGGCGCTGTTCGACCGGTTCCAGCCGGTCGGAGCCGACGGGCAGCCCAGTCCACAATCCATCAGCGCCTCGCAGGTGTCGGAGACGTGGGGCGGCCAGATCACCGAGAAGGCGCTGTTGGCGCTGGTGGTGTTCCTGGTGCTGGTCGCGATCTACATCACCCTGCGCTACGAGCGCTACATGGCGATCGCGGCGTTGGCGACGCTGGTGTTCGACCTGGTGGTCACCGCAGGTGTCTACGCGCTGATCGGGTTCGAGGTCACACCTGCCACCGTCATCGGGTGGCTGACAATTCTCGGCTTCTCGCTCTATGACACCGTCATCGTCTTCGACAAGGTCGAAGAGAACACCGAAGGATTCGAGCACGCCACCCGGCGCACCTTCGCCGAACAGGCCAACCTCGCCATCAACCAGACCTTCATGCGTTCGATCAACACCAGTTTGATCTCGGTGTTGCCGATCATCGCGCTGATGGTCATCGCGGTGTGGTTGCTCGGTGTCGGCACCCTGCAGGACCTGGCACTGGTGCAGCTCGTCGGCGTCATCATCGGCACCTACTCGTCGATCTACTTCGCGACGCCGCTGCTGGTCACCCTTCGCGAGCGCACCGAGAAGGTCCGCGCCCACAACCGCAAGGTGACCAACCGTCGCAACCGGGCCGCCGGTACGGCGTCCGGAGCCGCAGTCGACTCGGGCCAGGACGACGACAGTGACGCCTCCCCGGCGGCTGTGCAGGACGCCGTTGCGCCCGCACCCGCAGCGGTGCTGGTCGGGGACAAGCCCGCCCCCGGGGTCAAGCCGACGCGTCCGACCCGAAGCTCCACCGGTCGCCCGACGGGCAAAAAAAGCCCCCGACGGAACTAGCCGCCATGGGTGTCAGATCCCGGCGCCGGCTGGCCGTCGCGGTGGCGATGGCAGCCGTGCTCCTGGGTTCGGTCACGTTGGCCGGCTGCGGGAGCAGCACCGCTGACGACATCGACTACGCCGTCGACGGAGCGTTGGTCACCTACAACACCAACACCGTGGTGGGTGCCGCCTCCGGTGGCGCCCAGGCGTTCGCCCGGGTGCTCACCGGTTTCGGCTATCACGGGCCCGACGGTCAGGTGGTGGCCGACCATGACTACGGGTCCATCGCGGTCGTGGGCCGCGACCCACTGGTGCTCGACTACCAGATCGCCGACAACGCGGTGTACTCCGACGGCAAACCGATCACCTGCGATGACATGGTGCTCGCCTGGCTGGCGCAGTCGGGCCGGCTGCCGCAGTTCGACGCGGCCAGCCGCGCCGGGTACATCGACGTCGCCGCCGTCGACTGCCAGCCCGGTCAGAAGAAGGCCCGGGTGTCTTTCGCCATCGACCGCGCGTTCGCCGATTACACCCAGCTCTTCACCGCGACCTCGCTGATGCCCTCGCACGTCATCGCCGATGAACTCGGCCTCGGCGACGGCGGCGTCACGCGGGCACTGCAGGCGGGTGACCTCCCGGTGATCGAGCGGATCGCCGAGGCGTGGAACACCACGTGGACCCTGCAGCCGGGTGTCGATCCCAAGAAGTTCCCGTCCTCGGGGCCCTACAAGATCGACTCCGTCCGTGACGACGGAGCCGTCGTCCTCGTTGCCAACGACCGGTGGTGGGGCACCCAGCCGGTCACGCCACGGATCACGGTGTGGCAGCGCGGCCTCTACGTGCAGGACCGGGTCAACGACGGCACCTTCGACATCGTCGACGTCGCCACCGGCTCCTCCGGGACGCTGACCACTCCGGAGAACTACAACCGCATCGATACCCCGGCGGCGGGGATCCAGCAGATGATCTTCTCGCCGCAGGGCCCGCTGTCCCGCACCCCGGAACGCCGGGCACTGGCGCACTGCACACCGCGTGAGGTCATCGCCCGCAACGCCCAGGTGCCGATCTCCAACGCGCGGCTCAACCCCGTCAACGAGGACTCGGTGGCGCTGAGCGAAAACGTCCCCGCGGCCGGCCCGTTCATGGCGTCCAATCCCGATGCCGCACGCGGCGACCTCGACAACCGGCCGCTGACGGTACGCATCGGCTACCAGACGCCCAACGCCCGGCTGGCGGCGACCGTCGGCGCCATCGCCCGGGCGTGCGGGCCTGCCGGGATCACCGTGACCGATGCCTCGTCGGACGAGACGGGGCCGCTGTCGTTGCGGGACGGCCAGATCGACGTGCTGATCGCGAGCACCGGCGGAGCCACGGGCAGCGGATCGTCGGGTTCCTCCATCGTTGATGCCTACACGCTGTTCGTCGGCAACGGCGACAATCTGGCGGGCTACGCCAACGGGCAGATCGACGGCATCATCAGCGCGCTGGCGGTGACCGTCGACCCGAAGGAACAGGCCCGGTTGTATGCCGAGGGCGCCCCGGTGCTGTGGGCGGACATGCCGACACTGCCGCTGTACCGTCAGCAGCGCACTCTGCTGACGTCGAAGAGCATCGAGGCCGTCAGCAGCAACCCCACGCGGTGGGGCGCAGGTTGGAACATGGATCGCTGGATTCTCAAATCGTGACCGAGACCCGAATCTTGACCGAGCCGCAGGGAGAGTTCATTGAGCGAGCGTTCTGAGGTTTCCAAAGTGGTGGCCGACCTGATGCGGGAAGTTCCGGATTTCCCACAGCCGGGCATCCAGTTCAAGGACCTCACCCCGCTACTGGCCGACCGGGACGGGCTGGCCGCGATCACCGAAGCCCTGGCTGAGGTGGCTGCCGGCGCCGACCTGGTGGCCGGCATCGATGCCCGCGGATTCCTGCTCGGCGCGGCCGTGGCGACCAGACTCGGCACCGGCGTGCTGGCGATCCGTAAGGGCGGCAAACTGCCGCCGCCGGTGTACCGCGAGGAATACACCCTGGAGTACGGCACCGCGGTGCTGGAGATTCCGGCCGACGGCATCGATCTCGCCGGGCGCACCGTCGTGTTGTTGGACGACGTGCTAGCGACCGGCGGCACGATGGCGGCCGCGCACCGGCTGTTGTTGGAATGCGGTGCCATCGTTCCGGTGGCAGCGGTGGTGCTCGAACTCCGCGATCTGGGTGGCCGGGAGAAGGCCGCTCCGCTACCGGTGACGAGCTTGCACGTCGTCTAGGGATACCCTTCGAGTAGCAGTCGTGAAGACCGTGGCGACAGGAGGTGGCGGGCCCTTGGGAGTTTCATCCGACGAACAGTCAACCGGGGCGTCGCCCGCGGCCACGGTGCCGCCCGCCGAGCCGCGGCCGGAGACACCCAAAGCCACCAGCAGCGCGTCCCGGCGGGTGCGAGCCCGCTTGGCGCGCCGGATGACAGCACAGCGCAGCGCGCTGAACCCCGTCCTCGAACCGCTGGTCGCCGTCCACCGCGAGATCTATCCCAAAGCCGACCTGACGCTGCTGCAGCGTGCGTACGCGGTGGCCGAGGAACGTCACGCCACCCAGTTGCGCCGGTCCGGGGACCCGTACATCACCCACCCGCTGGCCGTGGCGAACATCCTGGCCGAGCTCGGCATGGATACCACCACGCTGGTGGCCGCGCTGCTCCACGACACCGTCGAGGACACCGGCTACACGCTGGAAGCGTTGACCGCCGAGTTCGGTGATGAGGTCGGACACCTCGTCGACGGCGTCACCAAGCTCGACCGCGTGGTGCTCGGCACCGCCGCCGAGGGCGAGACCATCCGCAAGATGATCATCGCGATGGCCCGGGACCCGCGGGTGCTGGTGATCAAGGTCGCCGACCGGCTGCACAACATGCGGACCATGCGGTTCCTGCCCCCGGAGAAGCAAGCGCGCAAAGCCAGAGAAACACTGGAAGTCATTGCGCCCCTGGCACATCGACTCGGCATGGCGACGGTCAAGTGGGAGCTCGAGGATCTGTCGTTCGCGATCCTGCATCCCAAGAAATACGAGGAGATCGTCCGGCTGGTCGCCGATCGGGCGCCGTCGCGCGACACCTATCTGGCCAAGGTGCGCGCCGAGATCGTGGCGACGCTGAACGCGTCCCGGATCAATGCCACCGTCGAGGGCAGGCCCAAGCATTACTGGTCGATCTACCAGAAGATGATCGTCAAGGGCCGCGACTTCGACGATATCCACGA
>JBEVFK010000062.1:0-11554 GCA_040512325.1 Mycobacterium sp.
GTGCCTCGACCACCACGGTGCCCGCGGTGTCGTAGCCGGCGCGGCCGGCCCGGCCGGCGATCTGATGGAACTCGCGGGCATTGAGCAGCCGGGTCCGGGTGCCGTCGTACTTCGACAGTGCCGAGAACACGACCGTGCGGATGGGCACGTTGATCCCGACGCCCAGGGTGTCGGTGCCGCAGATGACCTTGAGCAGACCGGCCTGAGCCAGCTGTTCCACCAGCCGGCGGTACTTGGGCAGCATCCCGGCGTGATGTACGCCGATCCCGTGTCGGACCAGCCGGGACAGGGTGGCCCCGAACGCGGAGGAAAAGCGGAACGCGCCGATCAGGTCGGCGATCGCCGCCTTCTCCTCCTTGGTGCTGACGTTGACGCTCATGATCGCCTGGGCTCGCTCCAGCGCCGAGGCCTGCGTGAAGTGCACGATGTAGATCGGCGCCTGTTTGGTGGCGAGCAGTTCGCCGACCGTTTCGTGCATGGGTGTGGTGGCGTACGAGTAGAACAGCGGCACCGGACGCTCGGCGTTGGCCACCAGCGCCGTCGCCCGGCCGGTGCGGCGCGTGAGGTCCTCGCGCAGGAACGTGACATCGCCGAGCGTGGCCGACATCAGGAGAAACTGCGCCTTCGGCAGTTCCAGCAGCGGCACCTGCCAGGCCCAGCCGCGGTCGGGGTCACCGTAGAAGTGGAACTCGTCCATCACCACCAGGCCGATATCTGCGTTCGCGCCTTCCCGCAGGGCGATATTGGCCAGCACTTCCGCGGTGCACGCGATGATCGGCGCCTCCGCGTTCACCGAGGCGTCGCCGGTGAGCATGCCGACGTTCACGGCACCGAAGACGTCGCACAACGCGAAGAACTTTTCGCTGACCAGCGCCTTGATCGGGGCTGTGTAGTAACTGCGCCGACCTGCCGCCAGGGCGGCGTACAGCGCGCCGGTGGCCACCAGCGACTTGCCCGATCCCGTGGGCGTCGCCAGCACGACGTTCGCCCCGCTGACCAGCTCGATCAACGCCTCTTCCTGCGCCGGGTAGAGCACGGTGCCGCTGGCCTCGGCCCAGGTGGCGAAGGCGGCGAACAGTTCGTCTGCGTCGCCGCCGATCGCGCGCAGAGCGGACAGATCGGTCGGGTCGTCGAGCAGGGGAGTCGTGGACATGATGGGTACCAGCCTGCCTGACGACCGTTCCCGCCCCGGAGGGTGTTGCCCAACATGGACCGGCGTTTGCCGGGGCGCCGTATCGTTTGGACGGGTAGCGCTTAAGAAACTGGCGTTTGCGGGGGCGAGCGCTGGGTGGTTCTGGGCTACATGAGTGCTGAAATTTCGATAGCTACGTCGATCAAACGCTGGTGGCGGCAGCCTGATTCCTACGACTGGATCAGCAGTTACCTGCGGGCCCGCGGCTTGATGACCATCAGCCGCGCGCTGATCGCAGGCATCACCCTGTCGTTGGCGGTGATCGCGACGGTGCTGATGTTCAGCCGCTCGGGTGTCGAGGGTTCCTGGCCGCCGGCGGTGACCTGGATTTCCACCCTCGGCGCGCTGGTATGCGGCGCGCTGTGGCTGATCTTCTGGCCCACCAAATGGCAATCTATCGCGTTCATCCTGACGATCAACCTGTGTATTGCCCTGATCTGCCACGCGCAGGCCGAACCCATGGTCGGGTTGATCGGCTGTGCCGCGTTCGCCATCACCGGCGGCTACATCGCCTGCTTCCACAGCGCGGGCTACCTGGTCTACAACTTCGCCGTCACGGCGTACGTCAGCGTCTTTCTCGCCCTCCGGCAGGGTTTCGACGATGACCCGGCGCTGGTCCTGGCCGCACTGCTTCTGGTGCTGCTGATGAACATCGGGGTCCCGTTCGGGGTCCAGGCAGTGGTGCATGTGCTGGGGATCGACCTGCTGCAGGCCCGGCACGACCCGCTGACCGGGCTACTGAACCGACGGGCCTTCTTCGAGCGCGTGGACGAGCTCCTGGAAACGTGCCGGACCAGGCCCTGCTACCTCGCGGTCATCATGATCGATCTGGACCGATTCAAGATGCTCAATGACTCCAGCGGCCACGCGGTCGGCGACCAGGCCCTCGTCGCCGTCGGCCGGGCCTTGACCGCGGTGGCCTCTGGGGGCGTCGTCACCGGACGGGTGGGTGGCGAGGAATTCCTGGTGGCAGACCTGGTGACCACCACGACGCCACCCGCGCTGGCCCAGCAGGTCTGCGATGCGGTGGCGACCCTGCCTTTTCCGATCACGGCGAGCGCCGGCACCGCGGTGGGCCGTGTCGACCGACTCGCACCGGAAGAACGGCATGACCTGGTCCGCCACCTCCACGTGTTGGCAGACGTCGCGATGTACGAGGCCAAGCGTGCCGGGGGGAACCAGGTCAGCCACGCCTCAGCTGTGGGCTGAGCGGCGGTTGCCCTGGCTCAGCAGCACTGCGGCGGCGGCCAGCTGCCAGGCGATGATGGTGTACACCGAGCCGCGCTCCCAGGCGCCGCCCTCCCAGGGCACGTCGCCGACGATGCCGGGCCGGACGAGGAGCACCGCCGAGGTCAGACCCGCCGCCCCCAGCACCGCACTGGCGGCTCCGAGAAGTTGACGTCCCCTTTTCAGCAAGACCGCGCCGACGCCGATGAGCCCGAGGTTGCCGGCCACGATGGCCGCCGTCGCCCCACCGATGTGCGCGACGTGCGCCGCGCCGTCACCGCCCCCGTGAACCAGGCCGACCACTCCCGAACCGATCCCGTAGAGGACACCGAGAACCAGGCAGGCAGTGGTTTCGGCGCTGCGCCGCACCGTGGTGAACACCAGCGTGCCGGCGAGGATGAATCCCACGCCCTGGACGATGAAGCCGGTGTTCATCAGGCCGGCCGCCGGTGAATGTCCGGGAATGCCGAGGTCGCTGATGTATTCGACGGCATAGGAGTAGCCCGGGATCCGGGCGGCGGCAGCGGCTTCGGCCGCGAGGTAACACAGCCCGCAGCCGATCCAGATGCCTGCCGCCGTCAGTCGCCGTCGCCGCACCCCGGTGATGAAGCGCGTCACTGGTCGGGCAGGTCGTCGAGCGACCGCAGTGGTGGGCATTCCACGTACCGGACCTGGTCGCCGCCGGCCAACCTGGCATCGAACATCGCCACGGTCGCGATGGTGACCATCTCGTCGAGGACGTCGACCGACGGTCGGTTGGCCAGGCCTTTGAGTGGGGTGCTGACCGCGCCGACGCTGGCGGTCAACCGCGGTGGGGTGGTGGCGATGGCGCTGCGCACCCGTTCCACCAGCGGGCTGACATCGGTGGTCTGGAACGCATCGGAGATGAGGAACTCCTCCTCGCCGATGTGGGCGACCACGGCGTCGCGGCGTGTGACGTCGCGCAGCGTCTTGCCGACGGCCACCCGGGCGCGGTCGGTGGCCACTCGGCCCCCGGTTTCGGCGAGCGCGCGGAAGTTGTCCAGCGTGGTGACGACGACGACGAGATAGCGGTCTTCTCCACGATTGCGGGCACCGATGAGCTCGCTGGTCTGCTGATAAAAAGCTTCCTTGTTGAGCAGGCCGGTGACATTGTCGATGTCAGTGCTCAGGACGTCGACTTCCAGCATGTGCACCACGGTTTGGCAGGCCAGGGGCACCGAGATGTTGACGCAGATGATGAAGCCGGCGGTACACACGGCGAACAGCAGATCGCGATCCTCGGCCAGCTGCACTGCGGTGACCACCACCGTGAAGATCGCGATGCCGATGTTGAACAGGACATATCGGGCGGTGTGAAACAACCCGATGTAGGCGCCCAGGATGCCGAACGCAGCACCCGCGGTGACGTTGGCGACCACCTCCCCGCCGCTGAGGCAGACGGCGGCAATGCAGATGCTCGACGTGACCGAGAACGCAGCAGAGGTCCGCCGGCTCGGCCACATGGGGCGCAGCCAGATGAGCGCCCAGACGAAGCAGCAGATCGCCACCATCACCGCTGTCGCGCGATCCACCGACCCTTGCGGACCGGAGGGACTGAACAACATGGCCAACGGGACCAGTCCCAGACCGGCTGTGGTCAACGCAACCATCCGGCAGGTCAGCGACTGGGCGCCCTGCGCCGCCATGTAGGCAGTCATCCAGTAGTAGTGGTCGGGGTACTGCCACCACCGCTGAAGCGAGTCGGGCATCGATGCCTTTCGTCCGCCCGTGCCGACAATCAAGGGAAATGCCGTGCCGCCGCGGTGTGCACGACCGAGGCAAACAGTGAGGGTACCCGGGTGGGGGTGTGTGCGTCTCACCGTTGTGAGCTACCGTCGCGATATGGCTGAGACCTTCGACGAGATCCCGATCGAGCAGGTGGCTGAAGGCGACATCGTCGATCGTGACGGAAAGTCCGCAAAGGTGGTCCACCTGGACAGCACCACGACCGCCGACGGCGCCGATTCGGTGCTGGTGACCTTTGAAGTGGACGACGGCGAGACGTTCGACGCCGAGTACACCACCGGCACGCTGGTGCGCCGCTTCCCGGAGTCCAAGTGGGGCTCCCCGCAGAGCCCGACGCCGCACGTCCCGTCCGCCGAGTAGCGCTCTCCCCGTGGTGGGGCTCAGATCAGCCCCATCTTCTGACCTGTCACCACGGCCTGCACCCGCGTGTGGGCGCCCAGCTTGAGCATCAGGGCCTGGGTATAGCTCCGGACCGTGTTCACCGTGAGATCCAGTTCCCGGGCGATGGCCTTCGTGGTCATGCCGAAGCCGATCAGCCGCAGCACCTCCGCCTCGCGGGGGCGCAGTGTCGCCGACGGCGTCGCATCCGTCAGCAGTGACTCCGCGGCCTCCAGGTCGCGTGCGACGCTGCGATCGACCACGATCTTGCCGCTGACCACTTCGCGCAGTGCCTGAGCGATATCGAGGTCGATGGTCCCCTTCAACAGCACCCCGGAGGCTCCCGACGCCAGGCACTGCCGCAGGCGGGCGGCGTCGTCGAACGCGGTGAGCATGACCACGCGGATACCGGGGACGGCAGCCAGGAGGCGTCGGCACACCTCGACGCCGTCGGTGTCGCCGAGACGCACATCCACCACCGCGATATCGGGGCACATCTTGCCGGCGACATCCAGTGCCTCGATCCCGGAGTAACAGGCCGCCACCACGGCGAAATCTCCGGCCCGGTCCAGCACCCGTTCGATGCCGTGCGCCACCACCGGATGGTCGTCGACGATGAGCACCGTACTGACCCGGCTGTTCACCAGGGGCTCGACGGTCACCGCGCACCCCAGGGAATCAGCACCTGCACCGTGGTACCGCCGTCGTCATTGCCGTGCAGTTTCAGGGAGCCGGCGATGCCGCTGACCTTCTGGATCAAGGTGGGAATGCCGAGGCCGAGGCAGCGGCCGGGAACCGGGTTGGGCCGAAACCCCGGTGGCAACCCTTTGCCGTCGTCCTCGATCACCAGGGAGATCCCGTCGGAGCGGAAGGCGATCGACACGAACACCGCATCGGCGCCCGCATGCTTCTCGACGTTGTGCAGGGCCTCTCGCGTGACCGACAGCAGCACGCCCTCCACCTCCGGCGGTGCCGGTCGCGGTGACCCGAACACCGCCAACTCGGTGGCGATCCCGGTACGTGCGCCGAATGCGGCGACATCCCGGCGGATGGTCACCGGCAGGGCGTCGCCGGAGGGCATCAGCGTTCCCATCGCCTGCCGCAGGTAGGCCGACGCCTCCGCGGCATCGGTTTCGATGACGCGTGCGCTGTGGGCGACGTCCTCGGGTTCATGAGCGATGTGTCGCAGCTCGCGCGACGCCATCGAGATCTTGAACAGGATCTGCCCGACGGTGTCGTGCAGATCCTGGGCGATACGCTGCCGTTCGGCTTCCACTGCCTGTGCGCCGGCATTCTCCGCCCGTCGCGCGGTGACGATCAGCGGTGCCAGGGAGGCAGCGAACTCGTTGAGCAGCAAGGTGGTTCGCGGTACCACGCGCATGCCTCGTTTGCCCGCGTAGAGCACACCGAGCCAGTTGCCGCCGGCCGTCAGCGGAATCGCGGCGAGCCCGCAGATTCCGGCCGCCGCCGTTGCAGCGCCGAGTGGGTCGCTGCTGCCTGCGCAGTCACCGACGGTGGTGGCCATTCCCCGCCGCAGGCAGCGCCAGCCGATGCTGTCGTCACTGGCCACCGCCAGTCCCGCGAGGTCGGCCTCGATGCCGACGGACGCCGCAATGGTCAGTGACTCGGTTCTGGCAGACGACTCGTCAACCAGGGCCAGGGCGGTGAAGTCGGCACCGGTGAGCTCGTGCATCCGGCGACAGGCCTTGGCCGCGAGCACCCCGATGTCGGTCAGCCCGGACAAGCCGCGGGTGGCCACGACGAGGCTGCGGACGTCATCGATGGATTTGACGGTGTAGCACATGGCCTTTGGTCACCTTCTGCAGCGGGGAACGATTACACGGCGCACTCAGCCGCTGATCACGAACAACTTCTTGAACGGCTCGGTGACGGTCCAGGTGGACTTGGTGCCCTTGGTGAACGACGCGACATCGCCGGGCCGCAGCGTCACCTGCTCACCACTTTCGAGCTCGATCAGCAGCTCGCCCTCGAGGGCGTGGATGGTCTCGTCGGCGGTGAACGGGTACGGGAACGCCTGTGGATGTGAGCGCCACAGACCGACGGCCAAGGTGGCGCCCTCGGCGCCCTCGGTGCGGATCCAATGCACTTCACCGACGGCCTCGCCGCCGACGATGAACGGCTCGTAATCCTCGGCCTCGGCCGTCGACAAGGCGTACTCCGACGTGGTCACGGGTGACATCGATTCCATCTCCTTTTCGGCAATCAGACAATGCGACAGCCACGAATCCGACACCACAATTCAGAAATGTCGAATTACGCGAATGCAATGGCTAATGTAGCCGGGTAGACGGCTCGAGAATACACCTGCAAATGGCAGTGCGCTGAGCGGTAAACCGGAGCACATGCGCGTTGATCTGGTCTGATACCCAGATATAACATTGGCGACATGGAATGTTAGTCATCGCCACCTACATTTGCAGGTAGTGTTATGGCGGTGCTGCGGGCCGGCATTCTCCGGCGTCACAACAGCTTAATGTGAGTGACATTGACACGCCATATTCATCCTCCCTACTGGAATCACTCACAGCCCATGAGCCCCATTCCAGGAGGTACCGCCATGACCCTTGCGCCCGATCCGGGAATCACCCAGCCGAAAGAACTCACGATCGTCCGCGGTGCGTGTCCCCATGACTGTCCGGACACCTGCGCCATGCTCTACCAGGTGGACGACGGGAAACTCGTCGGCGTCAAGGGCGACCCCGATCATCCGATGACCCGCGGCGGCCTGTGCGTCAAGGTCAAGAATTTTCATGAGCACCACTACCAGGATGATCGTGTCCTCTACCCGCTGCGCCGGGTCGGGCCCAAGGGGTCAGGTGAATTCGCGCGGATCTCGTGGGAGGATGCCCTCGCGGAGATCAAGGACCGCTGGACAGCGATCATCGACGAGTACGGCAGCCAGGCGATCATGCCGCACGCCTATCTGGGGCACCAGGGCGTGCTCAACGGGCTGACGTCGGGCGATGCCTTCTTCAACCGGATGGGGTCCACGGTCGCGGAAAAGACGTACTGCGAGTCCGGCTCGTCGACGGCTTGGCACATGACCGTCGGCGGCAGCGGCGGCCTCGACGTCGAATCGATGGCGCATTCGAAGTACATCATCGTGTGGGGCATGAACATGACCAGCACGAATCTGCACGGTTGGCCGTTTCTGCTCGAGGCCCGAAAGAACAACGGCGCCAAGATCGTGGTGATCGACCCGTACCGCACCCGCACCGCCCGGCAGGCCGACTGGCACATCCCGATCCGGCCCGGCACCGACGGAGCGCTGGCGCTCGGGATGATCCACGTGATCATCGCCGAGGGTCTGGTGGACACCGACTATGTCGAGCGCTACACCGTCGGCTTCGACGAACTCGCCGAGCGGGCACTGAACTTCCCGCCCGAGAAGGTCGAGGAGATCACCGGGATCCCCGCCGACGACGTCCGCACGCTCGCCCGCGAATACGCCACCACCCCGCCCGCGGCGATCCGGCAGGGAGTGGCACTCGAGCGCAGTCGTGGTGGGGGCCAGGCCATCCGGGCGATCACCTGCCTGCCTGCGCTGGTCGGGGCGTGGCGGCACGTCGGCGGCGGCACCATGGAGATGCCCATCTGGGAGTTCCCGACGCTGTTCGACAAGATCTGCATGCCGGAGTGGATTCCCGAAGGCACCAGGGTGGTCAACGAACTGGACCTCGGAATGGCGCTCACCGGGGAGATGGAGCTCGACCCGCCCATCCAGTCGCTGTTCGTCTACAACTCCAATCCCGTCTCGCAGGGGCCCGCCCAGACCAAGACGATGCGCGGCCTGATGCGCGACGACCTTTTCACCGTGGTGAGCGAGCACTTCATCACCGACACAGCGAAATTCGCCGATCTGATTCTGCCGGCGACCATGCAGGCCGAGCAGCTCGACATCATGGTGACGTGGGGTCATCTGTACCTGTCGTTGAACCAGCCGGCGATCGCACCCCCCGGCGAGTGTGTGCCCAACGTGGAATTGTTCCGCCGGTTGGCCAAGACCATGGGCTTCGACGATGCCTACTGGGACCGCACCGACCGCGAGATGCTGATCGACTTCCACGACTGGGATGCCCCTGCGCTGGAGGGCATCACGTTCGAGAAGCTGGAAGAGGTGGGCTGGATGCGCCTCAACGTGGGCGCCCCGGACGTCCGGGCCCCGCACGCCGAGGGCAACTTCCCGACACCGTCAGGTAAGTGCGAGTTCAAGTCGAGCCTGGCCGAGGGCGGCAACTTCGTGGTGCCCGTGTGGCGATCGATGTATGAAGGCAAACAACCCGGCGGTTATGTCGATCCGGTGCCGGATTACATCCCGCCGTTCGAATCGCCGCAGTCGAATCCTGAACTGGCCGCCCGCTTCCCGCTGAGCATCATCTCGCCCAAGCCACATGCGTTCCTCAACAGCCAGTACGGCAACGCGCTCGACAAGCAGAATGCCCAAGGCATCCAACGGGTCTTCATCCATCCCGACGATGCGGCGGCCCGCGAGATCGTCGAAGGCGACCTGGTGCGGGTGTTCAACGACCGCGGCGGCTTCCAGGGACCCGCGGTGATGGAACTCGGCATCATGCCGGGGCTGGTGATGGCCAACGTGGGCCACTGGCAGAACAAGAGTTCCGGATCGACCGTCAACTCGATCACCGCTGACCGGCACTGCACGCTCGGTAACGCCGGCGTGTACGGCGACAACCTGGTGGAGGTGGAGAAGGTGGTCGCCGAAGCGGTGGCCAGCTGATATCCGATGACCATTGAACTGGCGCTACCCACGATCTCGGCCCCGGGCACGGTGGTGGACCGCCGCGGACGTGCCCTGCGGGATCTGCGGATCTCGCTGACCGACCGCTGCAACTTCCGGTGCACCTATTGCATGCCCCGGGAGAGTTTCGGCCCGGATCACCAGTTCCTGCCGGGCCCCGCGGTGCTCACCGATGACGAAATCGTCCGATTGGCAGGCAGATTCGTTGATCTGGGGGTCCGCAAGATCCGGCTCACCGGCGGTGAGCCGCTCATGCGGCCGGGGGTCGTCGAGCTCGTGGGGCGGTTGGCGGGCTTCGGGGTGGACCTCGCGCTCACCACCAACGGCTCGCTGCTGCCGAAACTGGCCGGGCCATTGGCGCAAGCCGGGCTGGGGCGGGTGACGGTCAGTCTCGACGCCCTCGACGACACGCTGTTCCGGTCGATCACGGACGCGCGGTTCGGCGTCGCCGACGTGCTCGCCGGGATCGCGGCCGCCGAGGCCGCGGGCCTGGGGGTCAAGGTGAATACGGTGGTGCAGCGCGGAGTCAACGACGGGCCGGATCTGCAGTACCTGCTCGATCTCGCCGAGTACTTCCGCGGCAGCGGGCACGTGGTGCGGTTCATCGAGTTCATGGATGTGGGGACCACCAACGGGTGGCAGCAGCAGTCGGTGGTGCCGTCCCGCGAGATCATCGCCGCACTCGATGCCCGCTACGGATTGCAAGCGGTGGACCCGGCGCAGCATGGTGAGGTCGCAGCCCGGTATCGCTACCGCGACGGTGCGGGTGAGGTGGGTGTCATCGCCTCGGTGACGGCGCCGTTCTGCGGCACCTGCTCGCGAGCCCGGCTGTCGGCCGATGGCCGGATCTTCACCTGTCTGTTCGCCGCCGAAGGTGCCGACCTGCGCGGCCCGCTTCGTCTCGGCGCCACCGACGCCGAGCTCGCCGATCTGATCGGCGGGCGCTGGCGCGGCCGCGATGACCGCTACTCCGAGATCCGCGGTGCCGTCGGTACCGCGGGGCAGCGGGTGGAGATGTCGTTCATCGGAGGGTGAGGCCACCGCCGCCGGGCCGGATGGTTAAGTGAAGCCATGCGTGCGGTACAGATTGCCCGACTGGATGGACCCGAGGCCGCCAAGGTGGTCGAGATCGACGAACCCGGCGAGGGTGGGGTGGTCATCGAGGTGCACGCGGCCGGCGTCGCGTTCCCCGATGCCTTGCAGTCGCGCGGTCTCTACCAGTACAAGCCGGAGCTGCCGTATGTGCCGGGAGGTGAAATCGCCGGGGTGGTGCGCAGCGCCCCCGCCGACGCCCACGTGGTGGCCGGTGACCGGGTGGCGGGCCTGACCATGCTGTGCGGCGGGATGGCCGAAGTGGTCAGCCTGCCCGCCGAGCGGGTGTTCAAGCTGCCGGACGCGGTGTCGTTCGAGGCCGGTGCCGGGCTGCTGTTCAACGACCTGACCGTGTTGTTCGCACTCAAGGTGCGTGGCCGCCTGGCCGGCGGGGAGACGGTGCTGGTGCACGGCGCTGCCGGCGGCATCGGTACCTCGACGCTGCGGTTGGCTCCGGCGCTGGGTGCGGGCCGCACCATCGCGGTGGTGAGTACCGACGCCAAAGCTGACATTGCCCGCGCTGCCGGCGCCACCGACGTCGTCCTGGCCGACGGTTTCAAGGACGCGGTGAAGGAGCTCACCGGCGGCAAGGGCGTCGACATCGTCCTCGACCCCGTGGGCGGTGACCGGGTCACCGATTCGCTGCGGTCGCTGGCACCCGGCGGCCGGCTGCTCGTGGTCGGTTTCACCGGCGGCGACATCCCGACGATCAAGGCAAACCGCTTGTTGCTCAACAACGTCGACGCCGTGGGTGTGGGCTGGGGCGCCTGGACCATGACCCATCCGGGCTACCTGCAGACGCAGTGGGAAGAACTCGAGCCTTTGTTGGCTTCGGGCGCGCTGGCGGCACCGGAACCCGAGGTCTACCCGTTGGACAAGGTCGCCGAGGCCATTGCGGCATTGGAGAACCGGTCTGCCAAGGGCAAGGTCGTGGTTGCAGTTCGGTAAATCGTCATTCGGTCATGACCCGCGCGCCCACTCTCAAATTGGCGGTGGGCGTCGGGGTTTCCCGAGGGCGCGTTGCAGGGCGTTGTGGTCGCGTTCGGCTTTGATGCGTTGTTCGCGGTCTTGTTCGCGGGTTCTCGTGCGTATGGGCATGGTGGTGCCCTGGTTTGTGT
>JBEVFK010000063.1:0-15007 GCA_040512325.1 Mycobacterium sp.
CTGCATCATCGGATGAAAACCTTCGACTGCGGGTGGCAGACCCAACAATTCGTGGACGGCTCGATTGTGTGGACCTCCCCGACGGGGCGCAGTTACCGCTCCACCCCGGATGGGGCTGAGTTGTTCGACGACATCGCCGCAGCGTTGCCGGCCCCGCGGCGCCCCGGCTCCTACCGCGACCACGCCCGCCCGGATCGCCGCAGCCCGCGCCGGCATGGCCGCCAAACGGGCCGCCAACACCGAAACCCGACGGATCAACAAGGCCAGAGCCGACGAGATCGAGGGTCGCCGATGGCGCAACGAGATGCGCTTCAAACTGCTCCTCTTCAAAGGCACACCCTCAACCAGCCCGTTCTGCCGCTGGGTCAACGACCCCGACGAAAACGAAACCATCAGCGCCGACTGGAAACCACCACCCCTGCCACCCCCGAACGAGGACGACGAACCACCCTTTTAGAGAAATCAGGGGTGGCGATACCGCCGCTCAGGCCGGCCGGCGCCGTACTGCAGCCGAAGCTCCAGCGCACCGGTGCTGAGGTAGTGCTCCAGGTAGCGGCGCGCGCTCACCCGCGAAATGCCCACGACCTCAGCACATTCCGCGGCGGACACCTCACCGGCAGCGCGGACTGCGTCGAGCACCACGCGGCCGGTCTCGGCACCCAACCCCTTCGGCAGGACGCTGCCCTGGCCGACCGTCGGCGCGGCAGTGCCGAACAAGGCGTCCACCACCCGCTGGTCGACATGCTGCTCAGTCCCCAGCGCGGCGGCCCTGGCGGCGAACGCCTCGAGTTTGGCACGCAGATGGGGGAATTCGAACGGCTTGATCAGGTAGTCGGCCGCGCCACCATCGAGGGCGGCGCTCACGGTGTCCAGCTCACGTGCCGCGGTGATCATGATGACTCCGACACCGTTGCCGGTGGAGCGCAACTGCTGCAACACCTTCAGGCCCGTCATGTCCGGTAGGTACACGTCCAGCAGCACCAGATCGGGGTTCAGTTCGGCCACCGCTGTCAGCGCTTCGGCGCCGTTACGAGCCACACCGACCGTGCGAAATCCGTCGACCTGCTCGACAAACCGGCGATGGATCTCGGCGACCATGAAATCGTCGTCGACCACCAGCACGTCATACATGCGGGGCCTCGCTGCGCGGAATCTCGACGGTGAACCGGGCACCGCCTGCCGGTGCGTCGGTCACGACGACGGTGCCGCCGTGCTGGGCGGTCACCAGCCGCACCAGCGCCAGTCCGATACCCCGCCCGCCGGGCGCATCAGGTTTGCTCGTGACGCCGCGGGCGAAAATGGATTCGCGGAGGTGTTCGGGCACACCAGGTCCGGAATCGGTGACGGTGACGGTGAGCGCCGTCGGGGCCGCCACCACACCGACCTCCACCCGCGCGGCCGGCGAACCCTCGGAGACGTCGACGGCGTTGTCGATCAGGTTGCCCAGCAGGGTGATGATGTCGGTGGCCAGAGCCGGGTCCAACGGCGGCAGCACCGAATCGGTGGTGATGTCCAGCGCCACTTTCCGTTCGGCAGCCAGCGAGGTCTTCGCAATCAGCAGGGCCGCCACCGCGGGATCGGAAATATGTTGTGTCACCGCATCACTGATTTCCGCGCGGCGACGGGTCAGAGTTCCCACCAGATCACGGACGGAGTCGAACTCACCGAGCTGCACCAGCCCGGAGATGGTGTGCAGCTGATTGGCGAATTCATGGGTCTGGGCGCGCAGGGTGTCGGTGACGCTCTTGTGAGACGACAACTGGCTCGACATGGTGGCCAGATCGGTGCGGTCGCGCATCGTGGTGACGGTACCGATGTACTGGCCGCCGCTACTGGCCGCCCGCCGGTTGAGCGCCAGAACCCTGGTCCGCGTGGCGATGACAGTGTCAGGCTCCTCTCCAGACGATTGCAGAAACGCGACCACGGCGGGATCCATGCCCACGGCGTCGATGCGCCGGCCCACCGCGTTGATGCCGAGTGCGAGCAGTTCGCGGGCGCTGTCGTTGAGCAGCGTGATCTCGCCGCCGCTGTTGACCGCGATCACCCCCTCTCGGATGCTGTGCAGCAGAGCTTCCCGATGGTCGGCCAGGCCGGCGATCTCGGCGACCTCCAGGCCGCGGGTGTGGCGTTTGATCCGGCGCGACAACAACCACGACGCCGCCAAGCCGAGCACAGCTCCGAGCCCGAGATACACCAGCAGCCGTTCGCCCGCGCCGGAGAGCAGCTGCCACAGCGTGGGATAGCGCTCACTGACCGAGGCGATGGCGAGCACGTCGCCGTTGATCGACAGAATCGGCACCTGGCCGACGATGCTGTGCACTCCGGCGATGTCGACATCACCGAACCACGCGCGTCCGGTGCGGGAGTCGCCTGCGCCGAACTCGGCGGGTGTTCCGACCCGGGACGGGTCCGAGGACACGCGCACGGTGCCGCCGGGGTCGATGATCTCGGCGAGCGCGGCACCCGAGAGCGCGACGGCTCGATCTACGTCCGGCGCCAGGATCTGCGCGGCGAACGGATCGGCGTATCGCTCCCGCACGATCGGGATGGACGCCAGGTTCTCGGCGACCGCGATCATCCGCTGGCCCCGCACCTCCTGGAACTCCCGGGTGGATTGTGTCACCGACACCGCACCGACAGCCAACAGCACCACACCCACCACTACCAGCTGAAACACCAGGAACTGCCCCGCCAGGCTCGCGCCCCAGCGGGGCCGCCGCGGGGTGGCTGGGCCGATGTTCTTAATGTCCACAACTTCCTTTGCGTCCGAAACGGTGACGCAAGTCACTTTTCGGAACAGTATTGCTGAGCATCACCGGACGAGTCTGACTGAAACAGGAGTGACAACGGTGTCGAGACGACCCTATGGCGTGCGTGCAGCAGCAGTTCTGCTGATCGCACTGCTTCTCACCGGCTGCGGAGTGACTCGCGGCGACGACCCGGCCGGTATGCACCGGCTCCGCATGATGGTGCCCAACAGCCCCGGTGGTGGGTATGACCTGACCGCCCGCACGGCGGTCAAGATCATGGAGGAGGACGACATCACCGGCCGCGTCGAAGTATTCAACGTCATCGGTGCAGGCGGCACGGTCGCGATGGCACGGCTGATGAACGAGCGCGGCAACGGCGACCTGATGATGATGATGGGCCTCGGCGTCGTGGGCGCGGTGTTCACCAACGGCTCGACAGCCCGCGCGTCGGATGCCACCGCACTGGCCAAGATGGTCGAAGAGCAGGAAGGCATCCTGGTGCCTGCCGATTCGCCGTTCCGGACCGTCGACGACTTCGTCAACGCCTGGAAGGCCGACCCGTCCAAGGTCACCATCGGCGGCGGCTCCTCACCCGGCGGCCCTGATCACCTCTTTCCCATGGAGACTGCGCGGGCCGTGGGTGTCGATCCGAAACTGGTCAACTTCGTTTCCTACGACGGCGGCGGTGACCTGCTGACCGCTCTGCTGGGCAACAAGATCGCCGCGGGAACCTCCGGGCTGGGGGAGTACGTCGACCAGATCGAGTCGGGTCAGGTGCGGGTGCTCGCGGTCTCCGGCAGTGAACGTGTCGAAGGCATCGACGCGCCCACCCTGACCGAGGCCGGCGTCGACCTGACCTTCACCAACTGGCGCGGAGTTCTTGCGCCGCCGGGGATTTCCGATGAGGACCGTGCCGCGATGGTGAAGATCCTCGAAGAGATGCATGACACCGATGCCTGGAAGGAGGCGCTGGTGACCAACGGATGGAGTGACGCGTTCATGACCGGGGAGCCGTTCGAGAAGTTCCTGGAGGAACAGGACAACCGGGTTTCCACGACGCTGACCGAATTGGGGCTGGTATGAGCGAGTCACCGACCGAAGTCGAAAAAGTGAAAACGGTAGACAAGGCCCAGTACCTCGTCTGTGCGGTATGCGTTGCGGTCGGCATCTTCCTGATCGTCGATGCGCTCCGGATCGCCGACGGCTTCGCCAAGGTGGATCCCGTTGGGCCGCGGCTATTCCCGCTGGTCATCGGCATCGGCCTGATCCTGCTGTCGATCATCCTGGCGATCGCCATTCCCCGCGGATCCCGCGGTGAAGCCGATGCCGGCGAGGACATCGACCCCAACATGGCCAGCGACTGGCGCACGGTCGGGCTGTTGGTGGCCCTGTTCGTCGCCGTCATCCTGCTCGTCAACCCGCTGGGCTGGACCATCACCGGCGCATTGTTCTTCGCCGGTGCGGCAACCGTTCTGGGCAGCCAGCACTACATCCGCAACATCGTCATCGGTGTGGCTCTCGGGATCATCAGCTTCTACGCGTTCTACTCCGGGCTCGGAATTCCGCTGCCCGCCGGCATTCTGGACGGGATTCTGTAGATGGAGAACTTCGACTGGCTCATGCAGGGTTTCGCCGAGGCGGTGACCCCGATGAACCTGCTGTACGCCGTGATCGGTGTGCTGTTGGGCACCGCGGTGGGTGTGCTGCCCGGTATCGGCCCTGCCATGACGGTGGCGCTGCTGCTGCCCATCACCTACAACGTCAGCCCGTCGGCGGCGTTCATCATGTTCGCCGGCATTTTCTACGGCGGTATGTACGGCGGTTCCACCACCTCGATCCTGCTCA
This sequence comes from Mycobacterium sp., assembly GCA_040512325.1. Lineage (GTDB taxonomy): Bacteria > Actinomycetota > Actinomycetes > Mycobacteriales > Mycobacteriaceae > Mycobacterium. The sequence continues at coordinate 4,596 of JBEVFK010000063.1, forward strand.
ACACCCCCGGCGAATCGTCATCGGTGATCACCGCCATCGAGGGCAACAAGATGGCCAAGGCCGGGCGAGCCGCCCAGGCACTGGCCACCGCCGCACTCGGCTCGTTCGTCGCCGGTGCCATCGGCACCGCGCTGCTGGCCGCCTTCGCCCCGGCGGTGTCTCGGTTCGCGGTCACCCTCGGCGCACCGTCGTACCTGGCGATCATGCTGTTCGCGCTCGTCGCCGTCACCGCGGTGCTCGGCTCGTCGAAACTGCGTGGCGCCATCTCCCTGCTGCTGGGCCTGGCCATCGGCCTGGTGGGCATCGACTCACTGACCGGGCAGCCGCGCGCCACCTTCGGGCTGCCGCAGCTCTCCGACGGCATCGACATCGTGGTGATCGCCGTCGCCGTCTTCGCCGTCGGTGAAGCACTGTGGGTCGCCGCCCATCTGCGGCGCCGGCCCGCCGACATCATCCCCGTCGGTCGCCCGTGGATGGGCAAGAGCGACTGGAAACGGTCCTGGAAGCCGTGGCTACGCGGCACTGCCTACGGTTTCCCGTTCGGAGCGCTGCCTGCCGGTGGCGCCGAGCTTCCGACCTTCCTGAGCTACATCACCGAGAAGAAGCTCTCCAAGCACCCTGAGGAGTTCGGCAAGGGCGCCATCGAAGGTGTCGCCGGACCGGAGGCCGCCAACAATGCGTCGGCCGCGGGCACCCTGGTGCCGATGCTGTCGCTGGGTCTGCCGACCAACGCGACGGCCGCGGTGATGCTGACGGCGTTCGTGTCCTACGGCATCCAGCCCGGTCCGACGCTGTTCGACAAGGAACCGCTGCTGATCTGGACGCTGATCGCCAGCCTGTTCATCGGTAACTTCCTGCTGCTGGTGATCAACCTGCCGCTGGCGCCGCTGTGGGCCAAGCTGCTGCAGACCCCGCGGCCCTACCTCTACGCGGGCATCCTGTTCTTCGCGATCCTGGGTGCGTTCGCGGTCAACATCCAGCCGCTGGATCTGGCGCTGCTGCTGTTGTTCGGGCTGATGGGTCTGATGATGCGTCGCTTCGGGTTACCGGTGCTGCCGTTGATCATCGGGGTGATCCTCGGACCGCGTATCGAACGTCAGTTGCGGCAGAGTCTGCAGCTCGGCGGCGGTGAGTGGGGCAGCCTGTTCACCGAGCCCGTCGCGATCGTCACCTACATCCTGATGGCGCTGCTGCTGCTGGCGCCGCTGGTGTTGCGCTTGTTCCACCGCAGCGAGGAGACCCTGCTGGTGGTCGAGGACGACAAGGACCAACGCGAGAAAGCGAGTCACTCATGATTGTCGTCGGGTACACCGCAGACCAGTTCGGCCGCACCGCGCTCGAGCACGGCATCGCCGAGGCCAAGCTGAGGGGCACCACACTGCTGGTGGTCAATTCCACCGCTGGTGACTCCTATGTCGACGCCGCCTTCGCGCAGCAGAAGGAGGTGCACTCGCTGGAGGACCGCCTCGCCGACTGCGGGGTCGAGTTCGTGGTCGAACAGCCCGTCGGGCAGTACGCCGCCCACGCATTGCTCGAGGTGATGGACCGCTACGAGGCCGAGCTGCTGGTGATCGGGATCCGGCACCGCAACCCGGTGGGAAAGCTGCTGCTGGGCAGCGTTTCTCAGCAGCTGATCCTCGAGTGCCGCAAGCCGGTGCTGGCGGTCAAACCGCCCGAGTGATCCGCGTCCTGGTTTGACGACGGGGCGTTGCGGTTACCTTCGGTGAGGTGGTCCTACAGCAGAACGTCCCGCCGCACGTCTTCGTCCTCTTCGGCGCCACCGGCGACCTCGCCAAGCGCAAGCTCTTTCCCGGTCTGTATCACCTGGCCGCCGCCAAGCGGCTCCCCGATGACTACGTGATCATCGGCTCGGGCCGACACTCGCCCGGCTCCGACGACGAATTCCGCGACAAGATCAGGGAATCTCTGGGCGAGTTCGTCAAGGACCTGGACGCAGGAATCGCCGACGACGTGCTGGGGCGGCTGTCGTTCACCGTCTCCAGCGCCGAGGACGGTGAGGACCTCGCCGAAGCGGTCCGGCAGGCGCAGGAACGCCTGGGTGACGACACCCGCACCGTGATCTACCTCTCGGTGCCACCGTCGGCCACCAAGGCGATGATCGGGATGCTGGGCGAGAAGGGCATCGCCGTCCGTGACGCCGACAAGGTGCGCATCGTCACCGAGAAGCCGTTCGGCACCGACCTGGAGACCTCGCGCGAACTCGACGCCACCATCAAGGACGTCGTCGACGAGGATCAGGTGTACCGCATCGACCACTTTCTCGGTAAGGAAGCGGTCCAGAACATCCTGGCGCTGCGGTTCGCCAACGGACTCATCGAGCCGTCCTGGAACCGCAACAACATCGAGTCGGTCCAGATCGACGTGCCGGAGGATCTCACCGCCGAGGGCCGGGGCAGTTTCTACGAATCCACCGGCTGCTTCCGCGACATGGTGACCACCCATCTGTTCCAGGTGCTGGGGTTCGTCGCCATGGAATCGCCGGTGCAGCTCGACGCCCGGCAATTGCGCAACGAGAAGGCGAAGGTGTTCACCGCGCTGCGGCCGCTGGATCCGCAGCGCGTGGTGTTCGGCCAGTACGACGGCTACCGAGATACCGAGGGCGTCGCCGACGACTCGAAGGTGGAGACCTTCGTCGCGCTGGAAGCGTTCATCGACACCGAACGTTGGCAGGGGGTGCCGTTCTACCTGCGCACCGGCAAGGCCCTGGGTGACAACCGGCGCGTGGTCACCCTGCGTTTCCGCACGCCGCCGTGCGGACGATTCGGTGAAAGTGGCTACGGTCCAGATGAACTGGTGCTCGAATTGAACGAATCGCCCACGGCGGACATCCATCTCAACGTCAAGAAGCCGGGCCCGGATCTGACGTTGATGCGCGGCACGTTCCATCTGGATCTGGCCGCGGACGATCCCGATGACGCGCCGTTGGAGGCCTACGAGCGCCTGCTGCTCGACGTGATGCGCGGTGATCAGACCTTGTTCACCCGCTCCGACGAAGTGGACCGGCTGTGGCAGGTGTGCCAGCCGGTGCTGGACAACCCGCCGCCGCCGCAGCCGTATGCGCCCGGCTCGTGGGGCCCCGACGATGCGGTGAACCTGCCCGAGGGCGGGTGGCGGTTGCCGAGTGAGTGACCCGGACTGGCCCGCGATCGCCGATCACGGCCTGATCGGCGATCTGCGCACTGCGGCGTTGGTGGGCACCAACGGGGCCATAAATTGGTTCTGCGCGCCCAGATTCGACTCACCCAGCATCTTCGGGGCGCTGCTGGACCGCGATGGCGGTGGCAGTTGGGCCCTGGCCCCCGATGGCCAGATCAGCCGCACCCAACAGTTCTACTTCCCGAACTCGGCTGTGCTCATCACGCGGTTCCTCACCCCGGACGGCGTCATCGAGGTGCACGACTTCATGCCGGTGCACCACGCCCATGATCCCGATCACCGACAGCGGTTGGTGCGCAGGGTTTTCGGGGTGCGAGGCAAGAACACCGTACGGATGCGGGTCGACGCCCGTCCCGACTACGGCCGGTCACAGTGCACCGCGGAGTCCACCGACGGCGGGGTGCTGCTCACCGGGGACGGGATGCGGATGGGGTTGGCGGCCACCACCGACCTGACCATCGAAGGCAGCACAGTCTGCGCGGAGTTCACTCTGGCCGACGGTGACACCGCACTGTTCATCCTCGAGATGCTCGACGGTGATACACAGCCGTCGTGCGATTCCATCAGCGAGACCGACAGCTTGCTGGACGGCACCACGTCGTTCTGGCGGAACTGGTTGTCGCAGTCGACGTACAAGGGCCGCTGGCGGGAGATGGTGCACCGCTCGGCGATCACATTGAAGTTGCTCACCCATGAGCCCTCCGGTGCGATCATCGCCGCACCCACCACCAGCTTGCCTGAACTTGTTGGTGGCAGCCGCAATTGGGATTACCGTTATGTATGGCTACGGGACGCCGGCTTCTCGCTGTACGCGCTGCTGCGGCTCGGCTTCACCGACGAGGCCAATGCATTCACCCGCTGGCTGTCGGAGCGACTCGGCCGCGATGGCGAGCTCGACGGTGACCTGGGCCCGCTGCGGGTGCTCTACGACATCGACGGCAACCTGCCGGATAACGAGATCACCCTCGATCACCTGTCCGGGTACCAGGATTCGAAGCCCGTGCGGGTGGGCAATGCCGCCGTGGATCAACTGCAGCTCGACATCTACGGCGAGATCATCGATTCGGTGTACCTGTTCAACAAGTACGGGCCCGGGATCAGTCACGACGCGTGGAGCGACGTACTGCACGTGGTGGGGTGGGTGGTCGAGAACTGGGACCGCGACGATGCCAGTATGTGGGAAGTGCGGGACCGCGATGACGCCTACACCTCGTCGCGGCTCATGTGCTGGGTGGCCATCGAACGCGCCATCCGGATGGCGCGCCAGCGCGGGCTACCGGGTGATGTCGCGGCCTGGTCGAAGGTCCGCGACGAGATCTATGACCGGATCATGACCAAGTGCTGGAATTCCGAACTCGAAGCCTTCACCCAGACCGAGGGCGGCGAAACCCTGGATGCCAGTGTGCTGTTGATGCCGATGGTGAAGTTCCTGTCCCCGGCGGACCCGCGGTTCCTGTCGACGTTACGGGCGGTGGAGGAACATCTGGTCACCGATTCGCTGGTGTTCCGGTACAGCGCGGGCTTCGACGGGATGGACGGCGAGGAGGGCACGTTCTCCATCTGTTCGTTCTGGTACGTCGAGGCGCTGACCCGCGCAGGCCGGCTCGACGACGCTCAGCTGGCGCTGGAGAAGATGTTCACCTACGCCAATCATGTTGGGCTGTATGCCGAACAAGTGAGCGCCACCGGTGATCAGGTGGGCAACTTCCCGCAGGCTTTCACCCACCTGGCGTTGATCAGCGCGGCGATGAACCTGGACAAGGCGCTGGGCGGCTAGGGCACCGCAGTTCGCTTACTGCCGCAACACTTTCGCGCCGATCTCCTCGGCGATCCGCACCGCGGAATCACCCGGATCGGCGCTGCAGGTGTTGACGTCGACGATGACGTTGTTGCGCAAGGACAAGGCGCGGCCACAGGCCCAGCCCGGGGCCGCCGCCTCCTGGTGGGTGGCGACGGTGCGAAGGGTGTTGTCGGCGTTGGTGATCTCGCCGACGGTCCACTGCGACCCGCTCTGGGTATGGGTGTAGGTGTGGCAGGCCGGCCACTGCTGGACCGACGCCTCGAAGAACTCGGCGGCCGGTTTGGCGTACCCGAACAGGATCACGGCCTGCTTGAGATAGTGCGTGAAGGTATCGCCGTTGTTGAAGCTCTGGTCTCGCTCGGCGCGCACCTTGCTGTCGGCGTACACGGGGGCCTCGGCCGCACCGTCGATGGCCAGGCATTCCCGCGGTTCCATGACGGCGCTGTTGTCCGACATCGCGGTCTTCGACTCGGTGACGAACATCGGTGTGCCCATCGCGGCCGACGCCTCCTCGGGACTGAGCAGGAGTCCGTCGAGTTCACGCTCGACCACGGGCCGGGGTTTCAGCGTCGGCTGCGGTACGGGAGAGGCCGCATTACTGGTGGTGCTGCACCCCGCAAGGAGGACGCAGATCGCTGCAACCGCAGCCCGTGACTGACGCATAGGGCCATGGTGAGCTACCTCACCGAACGGCTCGGGGAGGACGACGGAGTGTCGTCATAACGATGCGCGGTGGTTCTGATAACGGAACGGCTTACGCCACCCGGCGCCGTCGTTGTTTACTTGTTTCGAGGGCTTGTCGGGCAGGGGGTGCTCAGTGGCTGCATACGATTTTGTGGTGGTGGGAGCCGGATCCGCCGGATGCGCGGTGGCGGGGCGGTTGGCCACTGAGTCGTCGGCGACGGTGCTGTTGATCGAGGCCGGTGGCTCCGACCGGCGGTTGGCAGTACGGGCGCCGCTGGCGGCCATTCGGCAGTTCGGGACGACGCTGGACTGGAGTTATGAATCCGATCCGGAGCCTGCCTGCGCCAATCGCCGGATCCTCCAACATGCCGGGCGGGTGCTCGGCGGAACCAGCGCCATGAACGGGATGGTGTGGGTCAAGGGCAGGGATCTCGACTACGACGGTTGGCAGCTTCCCGGCTGGGCCTGGGCGGATGTGGCGCCGGTGTTCGCCCGTATCGAGCAGGGCCCGATGCGGGTTGGCCGGAACCCATACCCTGACGAACTGTCGGAACGGTTCGTCGCTGCTTCGCGTGCGTCGGGTGTCTGCGCCGACGACGAGGTCAGTGGACCTCAGCTCGACGGGGCCGCGATCGCTCCGGTGACGATCCACCGAGGGCAACGCTGGACCGCGGCACGTGGCTACCTGCGGCATCACAAGAACTTGACGGTCGTCACCAAAGCCGAGGTGCGCCGGGTGGTGATCCGCAACGGCCGTGCGGTCGGTGTCGAATACCGACACCGCGGACAAGTCGAGCTGGCCTCGGCCGACCGGGAGGTGGTGCTGAGCGCCGGCGCCTACGGCACGCCACACATCCTGCAGTTGTCGGGGATCGGCCCGGCGGAGCATCTCCGCGGCGTTGGGATCACACCGCTCGTCGACCACCCCCGCGTCGGCCAGGGCCTCGCCGACCATCCGAACGGGTGGGCGATCTGGGCTCTAGCGCGGGGGCATACCGGCCTGGCGGATGCGGGAAACCCAAAGTGGCTGCTGCAGTGGTTGATACGGCGACAGGGAAAGCTCGCCAATAGCGGCGTGGAAGCTGTGGCTCATATTCGTTCGACGACCGACCTCCCGGCCTGCGATTTTCAGTTGATCTTCGTGCCCGGTGATGTCCTGGCCGATCCGCGGGGACGAAAGCGCACGCCGGCGTTGTCGGTCGGGATGTCCTATTGGACACCCCGGAGCCGAGGCCGCGTCCTTGTGCGCTCGGCAGATCCCACGGCTCCACCGGCTATTCAGCTGAACCTGCTCTCTGAGCGCGAGGATGTTGACGCGCTCCTGCGGGCGCTGGAGCGCACCCGCGAGATCATCGGCACCGAGCCGATAGCCTCCGCCGTGGAGCGCGAAGTCCTTCCGGGCCCAGGCGCGGACGACGAGGCCTGCCTCAGGGAAACCGCGATCACCACTTACCATGCGTCCTGCACGGTCGCGATGGGCCGTCAGCCCGACAGTCCGCTTGACGAGAAGCTCCGTGTCCGTGGGGTGGACAGCCTGCGTGTCGCCGACGCCTCGGCATTCCCACGAATTCCCCGCGCCAACACCAACGCTCCGACGATCCTGATCGGCGAACGTTGCGCGGATTTCCTTCTGGCGCAGAACTAAAAAGTGGTGTCGATGCCAGGATTAGGTCGATGCCGGCGAGGAACTGCTCACGGTCGTCGTGGTCGGGCAGCTGCGCAGCGATCTGATGCGCGAAGGGGAATCTCCCGGGATCATGCCGGGTCCACTGGGCGGCGACGGTGGTCAGGAAGGTAGTTCGATCCGTCCCCGTAACCAGTCGGGCGCCGTCGAGGCACACGAGACCCTGGAACTGATTCTCGGCGACCGTGCCCCCTACGGGCTGCTCGACCTCCTTGCCGGGTAACCCGATTCGGGTAGCGGACTACGCGTGCGGCGCCTCGCGGTCAGGACAGACCATGAGCCATGGTCATCGGAGAAAACAGCCAGTCGTGGCTCCGGCAGATGGAAGCCGCCGGGCAGCGCTACACGGCGGCGGCAGCGCAGCGCCGGCAGGTCGAGCAGCAGCGCCAGCTCGCCGGGTCGGCGATCGTCGACAGCGAAGAGCAGCTGACCGCCCGCTGCGACCGCCTGCTCGCCGGAGGTCAGGTACCCATCCGGTCACTCGACTCGCTGGCCACCAAGGAACGAATAATCGGTCTCGCCAACCAGATGCAGGCCGTCAGCTTCCTCGCAAGAGGGGTGCGCGCCATCGCCGCCGTGGCGCGAATATCGCTGTCCCAGAACGGCCGTGAGATCCCGCAGGGCACCGGGTCGCTGATCTCGCCCCGGCTGTTGCTCACCAACAACCACGTGCTGCCCGACATCGCGACCGCACAGGACGCGATCATCGAGTTCCGCGCCGAGGTCGGCATCGAGAACACCCCGGCGGCGCCGCTCCGCTTTCGGCTCGATCCCGGGGCGTTCTTCGTCACCGATGCCCATCTGGATTTCACCATGGTCCTGGTGGCGCCCGACGGCAGCGGGGCAACACCCTCCGAGGTGGTGGGCGGGTTCAACACCCTGATCCCGCAGCAGGGCAAGATCGTCGTGGGGGAGCCGATGAACATCGCCGGCCACCCGATGGGCCGGCTGAAGGAGATCTCGATCCGGGAGAACCGCCTCGACCTGCAACTCGATGAATTCTTGCACTACTCAACCGATACCGAGCCGGGCAACTCCGGATCGCCGGTGTTCAACGACCAGTGGGAAGTGGTGGCGCTGCACCACTCCGGCGTGCCGCGCACCGATGAGCAGGGTCGGGCCCTGCGCCGGGACGGGGCGGTGTGGCGATCCGGCGACGGCGACGACGCGATCGACTGGGTAGCCAACGAGGGCGTCCGGATCAGCGTCATCCTCAAACATCTGGCCGGTCTGAACCTCGACGCCGAACGCCAGGCGATTCTTGCCGAACTCGGACCGCTCACCGGCACCCCGGTCACGCCGGCGCCCCGGCAGGAAAGGGTGCCCGCCCCTCCGACCGTCGGCGGCGGTGACCGTCATCTGGTGTTCCTGCACGGCCGTGGCCAGGAGGGCCGCGATCCCGACCAACTGCGTCGGACGTGGGCGGCGGGCCTCAATCAGGGCTTGACGCTGGCCGGCCTGCACACGGTGGACCCGGCCGACGTCTGCTTCCCGTTCTACGGTGACGTGCTGCTGCAGTCGACCGGCACCCGTGAGTCGGTTCGGGGTGATGCCCACGGTGACGAACTGTTCGAACAACTCGTCGCGGAGACTGCCGGCCACCTCGGTATGCCCACTGAGCTCGAATCGACTGACGTTGCGCCCCAGGAGAGTCCGCGGGGCTTCGGCAGCGTGCTGCTGGGCAAACTGCACACCCAGCTGAGCTGGATCGCCGCCCGCAGCGGGCTCGACAGCTTCCTCATCGCCCAGATCTTCAAAGACGTTGCCTCGTATCTGGACAACGCGGGAACCCGGCGGCGCGTGCTCGACACCGTGACGGCGGCACTGCCCACGTCCGGTGCCCTGGTGCTGGTCAGTCACAGCCTCGGCACGGTGGTGGCCATGGACCTGATTTCGCAATTACCGCCGGCGTTGGAGGTCGAACTGCTGGTGACCGCCGGCAGCCCACTGGGCCTCGATGCCGTCTACACCAGGCTCGAGGTCAAGGGTCCGCACCGCCCCGACCGTGTCAGGCACTGGCTGAACACCTGGTATGCCGGTGATCCCGTCGCCATCGGGTGTCCGCTGAGCCGAAGCTGGACCGGACAGCTACAGGAGATCGCCGTAGAGAACTCCAAAGACCGCGCCCACGACATCGCCGAGTACCTGGCACACGCTGCCGTGGCGGCGAGCATCAGTCAACGGTTACCGGTACCTCAGCTCACCCGGTGATCCGGATGCCCCCGTCGACGTCACTTACCTCGTAGGCCCGGACCGACAAACCACTGCCGGAAACCTCTTGGCCGGAACACAAATCGAAGGTGTGGTTGTGCAACGGGCACACCACCACCTGCTCGTCGGTCAGGCCGTCGGCCAGCGGACCGCCCTTGTGCGGGCACACGGCGGCCAGCGCGCGCAGCGTGCCGTCGTGCATCCGGTACACGGCAACCTGTTCGCCGTCCACGGCGTAGGTGCGGCCTTCGCCCACCGGGATCTCGTCGACGCGCCCGATCTCGGTACTCATCGGACCGGCACCTGAGGCAGCACCATCAGCGGCAGCGACGTACGGAACTGGCCCTCGGTGACGGGTTCGGCGCCGTCCTTCCACGGATCCTTGTAGGCACCAACTGATTTGGCCATGTTGGCGTCGAGTTGGGCGATGATGCCCTCGGAATCCTCCAGCAGCACCTCGCGGATGTGCTCGATACCCAGGCGCGGTACCCACGCATAGGTGCGCTCCAGCCAGTTCGCGCTCTCGCGGTAGTACTGCAGGAAGCGGCCGGTCAGCGTCATGACTTCCTCGGGGGAGTCGACAGTGGCCAGCAGATCGCCCTTGCGGATGTGCGCGCCCGCCGCACCACCGACGTAGATCTCCCAGCGGCCACCCTCGACGGCCACCACACCCAGGTCCTTGCACAGTGACTCGGCGCAGTTTCGGGGACAGCCCGTGACGGCCAGTTTCATCTTGGCCGGGCTGGCCAGGCCCTGGTAGCGCTCCTCGATCGCGATGCCCAGCGCGGTGGAGTCGCCGAGCCCGAAGCGGCAGAAGTCGCTGCCGACACAGGTTTTCACCGTTCGGAAGCTCTT
>JBEVFK010000064.1:0-12404 GCA_040512325.1 Mycobacterium sp.
GGCCGCCAAACGGGCCGCCAATGCCGAGACCCGGCGGATCAACAAGGCCCGCGCCGATGAGATCGAGGGTCGCCGATGGCGCAACGAGATGCGCTTCAAACTGTTCCTCTTCAAAGGCACACCCTCAACCAGCCCGTTCTGCCGCTGGGTCAACGACCCCGACGAAAACGAAACCATCACCGCCGACTGGAAACCACCACCCCTGCCACCCCCCAACGAGGACGACGAACCACCCTTTTAACTGGCTTGGTCGACGGTTTTCGCCGGCGGCGGCGGGGGCGCCGGAAGCACTGCAAACAGATCGCGTTCCAGCGCTTCCCGCACAGAACCGTCTTCATCGAATGAGGGCAACACGATGCCGAACGCATCGATCACCGAGGATCCCAAAGTGGTCACCTTGGCCCAGGCGACATCCACCCCGGCGCGTTCGAACACCGCGGTGAGCCTGGCCAACAGCCCGGCCCGGTCAGCCGCCCGGATTTCCACGATGACGTCCTTCGAGCCTCCTTCAGCCCTGCGGCCGTCGTGCCAGATCAGGCGCGGCGGCGCGGCCGGAGAGTTGACCGGGACGGCGGCGCGCACGTCACCGGCACGACCCCCAGCCTGGCTCACATCGGCATCCTTCTGGGCGAGAGTCGCCACCACGTCGACGTCGCCGTCGATGGCGAGGATCAGCTGCTGACGAAGCAGTTCGGCGGCCGGGGGCGTGCCGAAGTGCGGTGACACCACGTAGGTGTTGATCGCCGAGCCCTGGTGGCTGTTGACCGACGCCGAATGCACCCGAAGCGCGTTCAGGGCAAGCACCCCAGCTGCTTTCGACAACAGTCCGCGACTATCGGGCGCGATGATCGTGACGTTGTAGGTGTGGGCGCTCTCCCCCGCGGTCAGGTCCACGTGGACGCCGACGTCCGCCGCCAGCGCCAGGTACCGCGGGTCGACCGGGTCGGCCTGCGGCAGCGGCTCCCCGGCCATCACCAGACGGCAGCGCCGCACCAGATCTCCGATCAGGGACGCTTTCCAGTCGCCCCACACCCCGGGCCCCGTGGCCAGCGAATCAGCCTCGGCGAGCGCCTGCAGCAATTCCAGCAGCACCGCGTCGCCGCCGAGTGCGTTGGCCACCGCGGTGATGGTGTCGGGATTCTGCAGGTCCTTGCGGGTCGCGGTGTCCGGCAGCAACAGGTGGTAACGCACCATGGCCGAAAGGGTTTCGACATCCGAGGGCCACAACCCGAGTCGGGTGCCGATCTGGGTGGCCAGCTCGGCACCGATGATGCTGTGATCGCCGCCGCGGCCCTTGCCGATGTCATGCACCAGGGCACCGAGCACCAGCAGATCCGGCCGCGACACCCTGGTGGTGAATTCGCTTGCCCGGGAGACGGTTTCGACCAGGTGGCGATCGACGGTCCAGATGTGCACCACATCGCGCGGCGGCAGATCGCGCACCGCGCCCCATTCGGGGAACAGCCTGCCCCACAGCCCGGTGCGGTCCAGTGCTTCGACCGTCGTCACCGCCGCCGATCCGGCGGCGAGCAGGACCAGCAGGTCTTTGAGCGCCTGCCGCGGCCAGGGGGTGCGCAGTTCAGGTGCCGAATCGGCCAGCCGCGACAGGGTGGACACCGACATGGGCAACCCGGTGGTGGCCGATGCCGCGGCGACTCGCAGGATCAGGCCGGGGTCGCGCTCGGGCCGGGCGTCTCTGGCCAGGATGACTTCGCCGTTGAACTCGATCACCCCTTCGTCCAGGGGTCGGCGCACCGGCCGGCGCAGTGCGGCGAAACCACGGCGCGGCAGCGCATTTCCTGCGGTCCGCAGTCCGGCGTCAACGTAGTAGCTGACGGTGCGGGCGGCATCGGACAACATGCGGGCAAGGTCGAAGCGGTCGCCGATGCGCAGGGCGGCGCCGATTTCGTCGGCGTGCTGCGCCAGCAGCTGATCACGGCCGCGCATCGAAGTTCGATGCAATTCGGTGCGCACGTTCAGCAGTGCCAGATGCGCGCCACCGAGGGATCCGGTGGGTGAGGCCAGCGACTGGCTCGGATACACGTCGGCCAACTGGGCGATGGCCAGGGCGTTGAGCAGCTGGACATCGCGCAGTCCGCCACGGCCACATTTGAGATCGGGCTCGGCGCGATGGGCGATCTGCCCGCTGCGCTGCCAGCGAGCTTGGGTGTGTTCGACCAGTTCTTCGAACCGGCCCCCGATGCCGGTTCGCCACTGCCGGCGGGCGCCACCGATGAGCAGCGCCGACAGCGCCGAATCTCCGGCGATGTGGCGGGCTTCGAGCATGGCGAGCCCGGCCGAGATGTCCTCGCTGGCGACCTTGAGGGCCTCTGGCACCGTGCGGACGCTGTGATCGAGCCGAATGTTGGCGTCCCACAACGGATACCAGAGCTGCGAGGCGACTTCGGAGACCAGCTCGTCGGGCATGTTGTCGTGCACCAGGGTGAGATCCAGATCGGAGAACGGCACCATCTCGCCGCGACCGAGACCCCCGGTGGCCACGATGGCGAAGCCACTGGTGGCGTTGATACCGATTTCGCTGGCCTTGGTGGTCAGCCAGAATTCGTGCAGATCGAGCAGCGCATCGCGCAACGCGGGCGAATCGAGTTGCCGCGTACCGCCGATCAACAGTTGCTGCACCGCCTTCGCCAGATCATGGGCCGGCTTGGGCGGTTCGAAAGACGAGCCCGCCGCCGGGGCTTCCTTACGGGAAGCTCCGGCGGCGGGATCTGGTGTCTGCTTCATCACGTCCTCTTGAGTTCCGTTACCGACAAACGCTCACTCGGCCCCGGCCCGGAGAGGTCGTTTCAGAAGTTGTTGGGGCTCAAAGGGCGTCGGACCCTCGTTCCCCTGTGCGGACCCGAACCACGGTCTCGACCGGGCTGACCCACACCTTGCCGTCACCGATCTTGCCGGTCCGTGCAGCCTGCACGATGACGTCAACCACCTTGTCCACGGCAGAGTCATCGACGACCACTTCCACGCGCACCTTGGGCACGAAGTCGACCGAGTACTCAGCACCTCGGTAAACCTCGGTGTGCCCCTTCTGGCGTCCGTAGCCCTGGACCTCGCTGACCGTCATTCCGAGGATACCCGTCTGCTCCAAGCCGGTCTTGACGTCTTCGAGCGTGAACGGCTTGACGATCGCAGTGATCAGCTTCATTTAGTCGATCCCTTTCCAGTCACTGTGAATGCCCCTGTCCATATTTCCCGATCAGGCGAGTTCATAAGCAGTTTCCGCATGTTCGGTCTCGTCGATGCCAGTGTCCTCGTCCTCATCGGTCACCCGCCAGCCCAGCGGCTTGACGATGAACAGGATGATGGCGGTCATGACGGCGGTGAAGATCACCGCTGCCAAGGCAATCACGATCTGAACGACCAACTGCTCGAAGCCACCACCGTAGAACAAGCCGGCGGGATCCTCTGCCGACCAGGCGAGGAAGCCGATTCCGATGGTGCCCCACAGGCCGGAGACCAGGTGCACGCCCACCACGTCGAGCGAATCGTCGTAGCCGAACTTGTACTTCAGCCCGATGGCCAGTGCCGACAGGATGCCTGCGACCGCGCCGAGGATCAGTGACCCGATGGGTGTCAGAGCACCACACGCGGGGGTGATCGCGACCAGACCCGCGACAATGCCCGATGCCGCACCGACACTCGTGGCATGACCGTCGCGGATGCGCTCCACGACCAACCAGGCGAGCATCGCTGCCGCGGTGGCAGCTGTGGTGTTCACCCACACCTGACCGGCGATCATGTCCGCGGCGCCTTCGGAGCCGACGTTGAAGCCGAACCAGCCGAACCACAGGATGGCGGCACCCAGCATGACGAACGGGATGTTGTGCGGGCGGTACGGCGTCTTGCCGAAGCCTGCGCGCTTACCGATCAGCAGTGCGAGTACCAGAGCGGCCATACCGGCGTTGATGTGCACCACGGTGCCACCGGCGAAGTCGATCGGAGCCACGTTGGCGGCGCCCTCTTCGTCTACGCCGAAGATCATGGCCGCGATGCCCTTGTCGGAAGCCGACAGCAGGCCGCCACCCCAGACCATGTGCGACAGCGGGAAGTACACCAAGGTGACCCACAGGCCGCCGAAAACCAGCCAGGTGCCGAACTTCATGCGTCCTTCCACCGCGCCGGAGATCAGCGCGACGGTGATGACGGCGAAGGTCAGCTGGAAGGCCACCCAGACGATGGCGGGCACGGTGCCGAAACCACCGAGCACGTAGGTGGCGACGCCGTCGACCTCGCGGGACTCCAGCAGCTGAGTCAGCCCGAAGAGGGAGAACGGGTTGTCGAAGATGCCGAGGATGTCGCTTTCACCGGTGTGCGCCGAGGCGAAGGACATCGAGTAGCCCCAGAGCACGTAGATGACGCTGACGAGCCCGAGAGAGCTGAAAGACATCATCATCATGTTCAGGACGGACTTCTGGCGCGAGAGGCCGCCGTAGAAGAACGCCAGGCCTGGTGTCATGAACAACACCAGCGCCGCCGAGGTGAGCACCCAGGCGGTATCGCCGGAGCTCAGGCCGTCCGGCCCAAAGGGCAGGAAAGCTTCGTCAGGTAAGGCTAAGACCACTTTGTGTGAACCTCCTTGGGAAATGCGCCGACTGGATCGGCCTCCCGAGAAGGTTCTTTTGCCGTGGTTTCATCGGTGATTCTGTTGTGTTTCCACGACGTGAACGGACAGCCTGGAATCGTTACGCTCGTGTTTCAATGTTGCCGGCCAGCACTTTTGGCGTATTCATGGCAGACTGTCCCGCCCCGTTTGTACCTCAGCCCAAAAGTGCGTCCACAAACGCCCCCGGCTCGAACGGCGCCAGATCGTCGGGACCTTCGCCCAGTCCCACCAATTTCACCGGGACTCCCAGCTCCTGCTGTACGCGGAAGACGATGCCACCCTTCGCTGTGCCGTCGAGCTTGGTGAGCACCACACCCGTGATCTCGACGACGTCGGCGAAGACCCGAGCTTGCGCAAGTCCGTTCTGACCCACCGTGGCATCGAGTACCAGCAACACCTCGTCCACCGAGGCGCGCTTGCTGACGACTCGTTTGACCTTGCTGAGCTCGTCCATCAGGCCCACCTTGTTGTGCAGCCGGCCCGCGGTGTCGATGACGACGACGTCGGCGCCGTTGGCAATGCCTTTGTCGACGGCGTCGAAGGCCACCGAGGCCGGGTCGGCGCCTTCAGCGCCGCGCACCACTTCGGCGCCCACGCGCGAGGCCCACGTCTCCAACTGATCAGCGGCAGCAGCGCGGAACGTGTCGGCCGCGCCGAGCACCACCCGGCGGCCGTCGGCCACGAGCACACGCGCCAGCTTGCCGACCGTCGTCGTCTTTCCGGTGCCGTTGACGCCGACCACCAGCAGGACCGATGGCGCATTCTCGTGCGGCAGGGCCTTGATGGAACGGTCGAGCCCGGGGTGCAGCTCGGCAATCAGCGCCGCCCGTAGTACCTGGCGGGCGTCGGCGTCGGTGCGGACACCGGCCGAGGCGAGTTTGCCGCGCAGCGTGGCCATGACCGAGGCGGTGACCACCGGGCCGAGGTCGGCGATCAGGAGAGTGTCTTCGACCTCGTCCCAGGAGTCCTCGTCGAGATCGCCGCCGCCGAGTAGGCCCAGAACACTGCGACCGAGTGCGTTCTGCGACTTCGACAGCCGGCCGCGCAGCCGGTTGAGGCGGCCATCCGTCGGGTCGATGGTGTCCAGCACGGGTGCGGGCGGGGCAACCGGCTCGGGTTCGGGGACCGGTGCGGGCTCGGGCTCGGGCTCCGGCTCCGGCTCGGGCTCGACGACCGGTTCCGGGGCTGCGAGCGGCTCAGGAGGCGCGACGGTCTCCGGTTCGGGCAGGCGGACCTCGGAGATCGTGCGCTTGGGGGCGTCCCGCGGAATCGTGGCGTCGTCACCGACCGCGGGCAGGCCGTCGGTGTCGATGCGCTCAGGGGGACGCACCCGTTCCGGTGCGGGCGGCGCCTGGGTGAATGTGATGCCCGACGCCGCGGTGTACCCGCCCGAGCGGTCGACCGGTTTCGTGGTATCAGGAGGCGGTGAAAGACTGATGCGCCGGCGTCGGTACCGCACCAATCCGACGACGAGTGCAGCGACGAGCAGGACGGCGATAACCGCGATTGCGATCCAGAGACCTTCAGACACGAGGCCATTGTTCCAAAGTGGGCATCCCCCGATGATGCACCCCGACCATGCGAACACCCGAAAGCTGCGTCATATCGACGTCTGCTTGACCGGTCAGGTCGAGTACACGGCCGTGACCACGGGCTTCGAGGGCTATCGGCTGCCGTATGACGCGTTGACCCAGACCAGCCTGGCCACTGTCGACCTGACCACAGAGTTCCTCGGGGCCACGTTGCGCGCACCCGTCCTGGTGGGCGCGATGACCGGTGGCGCCGAACTCTCGGGGGTTATCAACCGGAACCTGGCGGCGGCCGCCCAGCAGCTCGGGCTGGCGATGATGCTCGGATCCCAGCGCATCATGATCGACGACGACACCGCCACCTCCAGTTTCGAGGTCCGAGGGGTGGCGCCGGACGTGCTGCTGATCGGCAACATCGGCCTGGCGCAGCTGAGCAAGGACTCGGTGCCCTACCTGTCCAAGGCGCTGTCCCGGGTGGGGGCCGATGCGCTGGCCGTGCACACCAACCCGTTGCAGGAAGCCATGCAGGCCAGCGGCGACACCGACTTCACCGGCACCCTGACACAGCTGGCCGAGGTGGTGCAGACCCTGGACTATCCGGTGCTGGTCAAGGAGGTGGGCCACGGCATCGGCGCGACGGCCGCCCGGCAGCTCCAAGGCATCCCGGTGGCCGCGGTCGATGTGGCCGGCGCCGGCGGCACCTCGTGGGCCAAGGTCGAACAGCTGGTGCGCTACGGCGAGATCCGCTATCCCGCACTCGCCGAGTGGGGCGTGCCGACCGCGGTGGCCCTGCTGGAGGTGCAGCAGGAACTGCCCGGGGTCCCGGTGATCGCCTCGGGCGGTATCCGCACCGGCATGGACGCGGCCATCGCGCTGGCGCTGGGCGCGTCGGCCGTGGCCATCGCCCGGCCACTGCTGGTACCCGCCGTGCAGTCCGCGGATGCGGTGGTCGACTGGCTGGGCGGGTTCCTCGAAGAGCTCAGCGTCTGCCTGCACGGCTGCGGGGCCGCCGATGTGGCGGCCTTGCGCCGCGCCGGGGCCACTCCGCTGGTCAGGACTTGACCAACTCGTTGCCCCGCAGGCGCTGCGAGATCACCTGAGTGATGCCGTCACCCTGCATGGTGACGCCGTAGAGCGCGTCGGCGATCTCCATCGTCGGCTTCTGGTGGGTGATGACGATCAGCTGCGACCGCTCCCGGAGCTGCTCGAACAGCCCCAGCAGCCGGCGCAGGTTCACGTCGTCGAGGGCGGCCTCCACCTCGTCCATCACGTAGAACGGCGACGGCCGCGCCCGGAAGATCGCCACCAGCATGGCGACCGCGGTCAGTGACTTCTCACCACCCGAGAGCAGCGACAGGCGTTTGATCTTCTTGCCCGGCGGGCGGGCCTCCACCTCGACACCGGTGGTCAGCATGTCGCTGGGGTTGGTCAGCAGCAGCCTGCCCTCGCCCCCGGGGAACAGCGAGGCGAAGACCTGGGTGAACTCCCGCTCCACGTCGTTGTAGGCCTCTTCGAACACCTGAAGGATGCGGGCGTCGACCTCGGCGACCACATCGAGGAGATCCTTGCGCGCCGCTTTGACGTCCTCGAGCTGAGTCGACAGGAAGTTGTAGCGCTCTTCGAGCGCAGCGAACTCTTCCAGGGCCAGGGGGTTGACCCGGCCCAGCTCGGAGAGTTCCCGCTCGGCGCGCTTGGCGCGTCGTTCCTGGGTGGTCCGGTCGAACCGCAGCGGCGCAGGCGCGACCACCTGCTCACCGCGTTCCCGCGCCTGTTCGTACTCTGCCATCTCCAGCTCCGACGGCGGCAGCGCCACCTGTGGGCCGTACTCGGCGATCAGATCGCTTGTCGCCAAACCGAATTGCTCGAGCACCGTCTGTTCGAGCTGCTCGAGGCGCAACGCCGCCTGGGCCTTGGCCACCTCGTCGCGGTGCAGCGAATCGGTGAGCGTGGCGATGCGGTGCTTGAGTGCGTCGACCTCTTGGCGCGCCGCGACCATCGCGGTGGCCCGCTGCTGACGTTCGGCCGCCAGTTGATCCCGGGTGCGCGACGCCGCCGCCACCACGGCCGCGAGCCGCTCGGCCAGCTTGCGACCGGAGTCCGACACCGCGGACGCAACGGTGGCGGCGTGCTCACGTGCCGCGCGGGCGCGCTGGGCCCTGACCCGCGCCTCCCGTTCGGCCACTGCAGCGCGCCGTAACGAATCAGCGCGGCCACGAACAGCATTCGTCCGTTCCTCGGCGGTGCGCACCGCCAAGCGGGCCTCCACCTCGACCGCCCGCACCATTTCCACCACCGAGGTCAGGCGCTCCCGGTCCACGGGGACATCCGACTCGACGAACGACCCTTCCTCGGCATTACGCAGCCGGTCCTCCAGCTCCGCCATTTCCGCCGCGGTCTGCGCCCGGCCGGTCTCGAGTTCGTCGCGTTGACGAATCTGCCTGCGCCACTCGCCATCTGCGGCGCGGGCATCCTGGCCGAGGCGGCCGAGGTGTTCATAGATCTGCGCGATCGCGGCATCGGATTCGTTCAACGCGGCGAGGGCCTGTTCGGCGGCGTCCTGCCGGGCGGACTGCTCGGCGGTGGCGCCGGACAGGGCCGCCGCCAACTCCTCGACCTGCGTCTCCGCGGCCACCAGCTCGGAGCGTGCCTTCTCGATCTCGGCGCTGACCTCCAAAGTGCTTGGCTTGCGGTCTGATCCACCGTTGACCCAGCCGGGACCCACCAGGTCCCCGTCGGTGGTCACCGCCCGCAGATCGGTGCGCCGCGACACCACCTCCAGTGCCGCACTCAGATCGTCGACCACCACGACACCGGACAGCAGGCCGGTGAGCGCCCCTCGCAGCCGAGCAGGCAGCTCCACCAGATCCAGCGCCCACCGGGCTCCCGCGGGCAGTTCACCGGCGTGGCGCGAATCGAGTTCCGGCCAGTCCCCCAGGACGATCGCCGCGCGGCCGCCGTCGGCTTCCTTGAGTGCCGCCACCGCCGAACGTGCCGCTTCGAAATCCTCGGCCGCCACCGCGTCCGCCGCGGCGCCGAGCACCGTCGCCAGCGCCACCTCGAAGCCGGAGCTGACCTTGATCAGCGCCGCGACAGTGCCGAAAAGCCCTCCCCCGCTCCGGTTCTCGGTCAGCCAGGCCGCGCCGTCGCGACGTTCCAGCCCCACCGCCAGCGCATCGATGCGAGCGCGCAGGGACGCCACCCGGCGTTCGGCGCTGCGCTCGGCGGCCAGCAGTTCGGCTACTCGCTCGTCGGCGACCCGCAGCGCGGCCACCGTGCGGTCGTGCTGGTCGTCGAGGCCCACTTCGCTCTCGTCGAGCGCGCTCACGCGGGCCTGCACGGTCTCGAACTCCGCCTGGGCGTGCTGCGCGCGCTGGCCGGCCTCGTCGATGACCGCGGACAGGCGGGCCACCCGCTCGTCGGTCGATTCGAGGCGGGCGCGCATGGTCTCCACCTGTCCGGTGAGTCGCGCCAAGCCTTCGCGGCGATCGGCCTCGGCACGCACGGCCGCCAGGTGCGCACGTTCTGCTTCGGCGGCTTCCCGTTCGGCCTCGCCGAGTTCTTCGCGCGCCGACTCCATCCGGGCCCGCGTCTCGGCGAGTTCGGCGGACAGCTGCTCCTCCATCGCCTGGACCTCGTCGGCCTCGGCTTCCAGCTGCTCGGGGTCGCGCCCGCCGCTGTGCAGGGGCTCGGCTTCCAGCAGCTGGGTGCGTTCGGTGGCGATGCGCACCGTCGCGCTGACCCGCTCGGCCAGCGCCGAGAGCCGGAACCAGGTCTGCTGGGCGCGCTCGGCGCGCTCGGTCAGGGTGCCGACGGCGGTCTCGTGGGCGGTCAGCTCGTCGGTGGCCACGGCGAGGCGTTCAGCGGCCTCTTCGTGGTCCTTGCGCAGGGCCGCCTCGGTGCCGCCAACGCCGTCGAACTCGGCCTGGCGTCGCACCAGGTCATCGGCGGCCAGGCGCAGCCGGGCATCCCGCAGATCGGCCTGGATGGTTTGCGCCCGGCGGGCCATCTCGGCCTGGCGGCCCAGCGGTTTGAGCTGGCGGCGCAGTTCGGTGGTCAGGTCGGTCAACCGCGCCAGGTTGGCGGCCATCGCGTCGAGCTTGCGGACCGCCTTTTCCTTGCGCTTGCGGTGTTTGAGCACCCCAGCGGCCTCTTCGATGAAGGCGCGGCGATCTTCGGGCCGGGATTCCAGGATCTGCGACAATCGGCCCTGGCCGACGATGACGTGCATCTCGCGGCCGATTCCGGAGTCCGATAGCAGTTCCTGGACGTCCATCAGGCGGCAGCTGCTGCCGTTGATCTCGTATTCACCGGCACCGTCGCGGAACATCCGGCGGGTGATGGAGACTTCGGCGTACTCGATGGGCAGCGCGTTGTCGGTGTTGTCGATGGTCAGGGTGACCTCGGCGCGGCCCAGCGGCGCCCGCGTCGAGGTGCCGGCGAAAATGACGTCTTCCATCTTGCCGCCGCGCAGCGTCTTGGCACCCTGCTCGCCCATCACCCAGGTCAGCGCGTCGACGACATTGGATTTACCGGAGCCGTTGGGCCCGACGACGCAGGTGATACCGGGTTCGAACCGCAGAGTCGTCGTTGACGCAAAGGACTTGAAGCCCTTTAGCGTCAGACTCTTGAGGTGCATGGCGTGCCAGCGTACCTTCAGCGCTCGCTGAAGCCCTGGATCTGCTCGCCGGGAGCCGACCAGTCGGCGATCACCTTGTCGACCCGCCCCGGTGTGGTGCCGCCGCGCAGCAGCTCGAGCAGTCCTTCGGCCGCCGCCCGCGGGCCCTGCGCCACGACCAGCACCCGGCCGCCGGCCTGGTTGCTCGCGTACCCGGTCAGCCCGAGCTCGAGTGCCCTGGACCGGGTCCACCAGCGAAATCCGACGCCCTGGACGTGGCCGTGTACCCAGGCGGTCAGCCGAACCTGCTCGGTCATGGCCGCTTGTCGGCGATCTCGAAGGTCACCTCGGTCCCCGATTTCAGGGTGCGTCCGACGGTGCACACCTGGTCGATGGCCCGGTTGACCACCGTGCGGACCCGGTCGGCGTCGGCTTCGGACAGCCCCGACAGGTCCACCTCGAGCGTCTCCTGCAACAGCGGATAGCGCTCCTGTTCGCGGTCCGGCGGGCCGGACACCTTGATGGTCGCCGGGTAGTCGTCGCCGAGCCGGCGCGCCAGGGGCTGATCGCTGGACATCCCGCTGCACGCCGCCAGGGCGATCTTGAGCAGCTCACCCGGGGTGAACACGCCCTCGACGTCCTCGGAGCCCACCAGCACCTCGGCCCCGCGGGAACTCTTGCCCGTGTAGCGCCGGGTGCCGGTGCGTTCGACCCACAGTTCTGTCATGGTGCCTCTTCCTCCTCAGCGCGAGCGCGCGTTCTTGTACACAACACGCCGAGCATCTGTGTACAAACACGCACGGTCGCGGGTTGTCGACCTGATCAACCACGCGGGCGCGGCTGGCATTTCGGGCAGTAGAACGACGATCGGTTCATGAACTTGTCCCGGCGCATCACCGCGCCGCACCGACGGCAGGGTTCGCCTTCGCGGCCGTAGGCATCCAGCGACCGGTCGAAGTAGCCGGACTCGCCGTTGACGTTGACGTACAGCGAGTCGAAGGACGTGCCGCCCTGGCCGAGCGCCTCCCGCATGACGTCGCCGGCATGATCCAGCAGACGCGCCAACGTCGGCTTGGTCAGCGTCTCGGCGATACGCACCCCGTTGACCTTCGCCCGCCACAGTGACTCGTCGGCATAGATGTTGCCGATACCCGATACCACCGTCTGGTCGAGCAGCTGACGCTTGATCTCAGAGTGCTTGCGCCGCAACACCGTGATGACGCCGTCGCGGTTGAACTTCGGATCCAGCGGATCGCGAGCCAGGTGCGCGACGGGCACCGGCACATCGCTGCCGTCGACGGTGACGACGTCGGCGAGCATCCAGCCGCCGAACGTGCGCTGGTCCACGAAGCTCAGCGCGGTGCCATCGTCGAGCAGCGCCGCGATGCGCAGATGGTCCTCGCGCAGCAACGGCCCGAGCAGCATCTGTCCGCTCATTCCCAGATGCACGACAAGCGCCGAACCGTCGTCGAGCGTCAGCCACAGATACTTGCCGCGCCGTCCCGTGCCGACGATGCGCGAATTGAGTAGCCGCGCCGTCAGATCGGCCGGACCGGCCTCGTGCCGGCGCACCGCGCGCGGGTGGTGCACCCGAACCGCGCTGATGGTCTTGTCGACGACATGTGCGTCCAACCCCCGG
>JBEVFK010000065.1:0-9573 GCA_040512325.1 Mycobacterium sp.
CACCCGATGATCCAACACGGGTTGGGCCCGCGACACCGCCTCCCGGCGCTGCTGAATGTCCAACAACTCCAGCGGGGTGAACCCGTCGATCGAGAGCCGGTTCATCTGAAAGGTCAGGGTTTCCAGCTGAGACAGAGCAGCGAGCATCGCCTCCCTGTCCGCCAACGCCGAAGTACCCATGACTCGAACGTTAGTTCGGCCCACCGACAGAACTCCGCGCGATGTGACCGTTGATACCACAGTGACACAGGAGTTTTGGTGTTCCTTGAGATAGAACTCAACGCCATCCGGCGCAAACGGTCTCCGCCTCAGCCGCTCTGGGCCGAGACCGAAAAAATACCCTGATCTACTTGCGCTTTCGGGCCCATTCGTCGGTTTTGGCGACATCAGGAGAACTGCGTGTGCAGCTCCGGCAGGAAACCGGCCAGGTGATTCATCTCCTGCGCGCAGTGCACCAACAGGTCGCGGGGGTCCGGGAGCTGACGGACCGCGATCGGCCGAATCACGTTATCCGCCAACCAGTTACCTGCCTGACGACCACCGGAGCGCACACCGATGTGGCGACCGCCCAGCCAGAACCGTGAACGCATCTCGGCGCCGTCCGCGGTGGCCCTGACGTGGTGCACCAACCAGCCGATGTCCACGGGCACCTCACTGGAGCCCAACCGCGCACACACCGCGAGATCCTCGCCCAGCTGTTCCAATCCCAGACTCGCGGGTTCGACGAACCGGATGGCTGCCTTCGTGTACGTCGACCCCAGGTGCCAGTCCCACATCACAGGAGTGACACCCGGCATCGCGGTGCGCACCGACACCTGGAAGCCGCCACCGCGCAGGTAGCCGTAACCGTTCTCGGTCTGCTGCGAGCCGGGCTCGAGAATCGTTGCCACGTCGTCGAATCCGAGCAAAGTCTGATCGGCCTGCGGACCATGCTCCAGCGCGGTCACCACCGGAGGCGGCAACGGCGCCATCTCCGCGTCGAAGAATCCGCCCCACGCGGTATCCGCGTCACCGTCGCGGTACCCGAGATAGCTCATCGCCGGCCCATCTTCCCCGGCGCCTCCTTCGATTCGCAGACGAACAGTGAAATGTCGGCGGTACCGCCACGACATCGGTTGGTAACGCCGCCCGACTTGGCTGAGCAGCGTGACCGACAAATTTCATCTGGGCTGGTTCCTGAACTTCACCGCTGACGAGTGGAACGGCACCTGGGGCGACGGCGGCCGCGACTTCAGCGGCGACTTCTACGTCGAGGTGGCCAAGGCGCTGGAGCGCGCCAAGTTCGACTACGTGCTGCTCGAGGACAAACTGATGGTGTCGACGGCCTACGGCGGCACCATGGAGTACGACCTCAAACACGGCGTGAATCCCAAACACGACCCGGTACCGCTGGCGGTGCTGATGGCCAGTGCGACCACCCGGCTCGGACTCGTCCCGACGATGTCGACGAGCTTCTACCCGCCATTCCTGCTGGCCCGGCTGGCCAGCACCATCGATCACATCGCGCGCGGGCGGTTCGGCTGGAACGTCGTCACCTCCGCCGAAGACCGCTCCGCTCAGAACTTCGGCCTGGACAAGCTCTACGAACACGACGAAAGGTACGCGCGCGCCGCTGAATACCTGGAAGTCGTGACCAAGCTCTGGGAGTCGTGGGAACCCGACGCCGTCGTCCGCGACTATGCGACCGGTACCTACGTCGACCATGAGAAGGTCAACACCATCGACTTCGAAGGCAAGTACTTCAAGTCCCGCGGACCGCTCAACACCGCGCCGTCACCGCAGTACCGGCCGACGATCGCCCAGGCCGGTGCCTCGCCACCGGGACGCGAACTGGCCGCTCAGCACGCCGACACCATCGTCACGCCCGCCAACGACATCGACGCGATGAAGGCCTACCGCGACGACATCCACGCCCGGATGAGAGCCAACGGCCGCGACCCGTCCGAGTGCAAGGTGTTGTATCTGGTCTCCCCGATCGTCGCCGACACCCACGAGGAGGCGTTGGCCAAGCGTGAACGCTGGTTCACCGATCCGCTGTACGTCGAGTACATGCTGGCCGAGATCTCGTCGATCACCGAGATCGACTTCAAGCAGTTCGACTTGGACAAGCCGGTTCCCGAGGTGTGGACCAACGGTGAGCGTGGCGCGTTGGAGAGCTTCCTGTCCGGCGGCAAGGACAAGACCTTGCGGGAACTGGTCTCCGGCAGCGGATTCTCCAGCAACATCCCGTTCGTCGGCACCCCCGACGAGGTGGCCGAGGAGATGGGTGAGGTGATGGCCCAGGTGGGTGGCGACGGATTCCTGATCACCAGCCCGGTGATGCGGCTCAACCGGCGCTACCTCACCGAGATCACCGACGGCCTGGTGCCCGCGCTGCAGAAGCGTGGCCTGGCCCGCACCGAGTACACCACCACCATGCTGCGCGACCACCTGCGCGAGTTCTAGGTCACGAGAGCAAGCGCGAAGCCGTCCCAGCCTTTGAGACCGACGGTCTGGACGGCGGCGGTGTCGAGTCTGGGGTGGCGGCCCATCATCTCGAGCATGTCGCGGACGGCACCGGCCTGGTGATCGTCGGGCGCAGGCTCGAGCACCCGGCCGCTGCGGATGATGTTGTCCACCACGATGACCGTGCCCGGGTGGCCGAGGTCGACGGCCCACTGCACGTAGGCCGAGTTGTTCTCTTTGTCGGCGTCGATGAACACGAAGTCGAACTCACCGCTGAGCGTGGGCAGCGTGTCCAGGGCCGCGCCGACGACGATCTGCACTCGGTCTGCCACGTCGGCGCGGGCCAGGTTGGCGGCGGCGATCTCGGCGTGCCGGGGCTCGTACTCGAGGGTGACGACGGCTCCGTCGGCGCCGACCGCCCGGGCCAGACAGATGGTGCTGTAGCCGCCGAGCGTGCCGATCTCCAGGACGCGGCGCGCACCCGACATCCGGACCAGCAG
Source organism: Mycobacterium sp. (assembly GCA_040512325.1). Lineage (GTDB taxonomy): Bacteria > Actinomycetota > Actinomycetes > Mycobacteriales > Mycobacteriaceae > Mycobacterium. Next base: position 2,946 of record JBEVFK010000065.1, read on the forward strand.
GCCGAGCAGGTGCCCATGCTGGGGCGACACCTCGATGGGCGGCAGGCCCGCCGCGTCGCTGTCGGCGTGCGCCGCTTCCAACGCGGGGTCTTCCGGCAGGACAACCCGGTTGAGCATGTCGTCGACGGCCTTGGCGGAGGGTTCGCTCACGTCGCTCACCGTAACCGGACCCCGTTCTTGGCGTACAGCACCCTGAGCACGTGCCCGGCCTCCGGCCCCATCACCGTCTCGGCCAGTTCGCAGAACGTGGACACGAACTCGGGCCCGTGCGCGGGCTCGACCGGGCTAAGATGGTGCGCGGTCTCGTGCAGGACCACGAGCTCACGTAACGCCCAGCGTGTCCCGCTGTCGGGCGCGGCGTTGTCCGGAACCGCGATGACGCCTGTGCCGTCCAGGTTTTCGTAGTGCGCGGCCTGAAGTCCGCGGCGCGGACGTACGGTCAGGGCGGGCGAGCCCGGCCAGCGCTGCGACACCGACGGCAGGCTCATCACCTGGTCGAGGTACCGCTGCACTGCCTCGACGGAACCGAACCGGGCTTCCGGGGGCAGGGTCAGTGAGGCGCCGAAGAAGTCGACCGCCCACGACCCGTGTTCGGCGGCGCGGTCGAACAACGTCCGCGCGAACTGCTCGGCGGCGTAGACCTTGGAGCGTTGACTGTCGCGTGCACTCACCGGTCCAGTGAGGTGCGCGCGCCGGGCAGCTCCGGGCTGTTGCCCAGCCGGGCGCGCCGCCCCGCGCGGTCACCCGCCCGGCGAGCGGCCGACGAATAGCCGGCGCTCGCTCGCGCCGCCTGCCAGGTGCCCCGCGCCTTCGATGTGCCCCGGTAGTAGTCGTGCAGCTCGATCTCTTTGTTGCGCAAGGCAAGTGCCGTACCCGCGGCGCGTTCGCGGTCCTTCTTCACCTCCTGCTGGGCCTCGTCGCGGGCCTCTCCGAGCCGTTGTCCCACTCGGGCACCGAAGGCCAGCTGGAAGTTCAGCCGGGCCGTGATGGTTGCGGTGGGACGGTGCGCGCCGGAGGCAATGTAGGAATCCGACGCGCGCACCATCTGCACGACCAGGCTGGCGTAGAGGGCGTGGGTGGCGTCGATGTCCTCGGTGAACCCGTAGGCGTAGACGAAGGCGGAGTTCGACGCGACATCGCAGCGCACGTCATTGGCGGCGGCGATCACCGCGAACAGTTGCACGTAGGTGCGCAGCCCCTTGGTGCCGGCGTCGCCGATGGTGATGGTGCGCTGGATCGGGGTCTGTGCCGCTTCACGATTGGCGGAATGGGATCGGGCTACCGCCAGATCGATCGAGGTGGCCGTGGCCAACCGTTGCGCGGCGGCCATGAAAGCCTCGGCCTCATGGCTGTTGTCGGTGCCCTCGGCCTGGCGAAGCAGGGCGGCGATGCGGGCCAGCATCTTGTCGTCACTCATGAGTGCAATCTAGGGAACCAGTACGACTTTTCCGCGCGCGTGCCCGGTCTGCAGATAGCGATGCGCGTCGGCCGCCTCCTCGAGCGGGAACACCTTGTCCACCGAGACCTTGAGCTGGCCGGCCGCGGCCAGCAGGATCAGCTCGTGGCGCGACGCGTCCCTGATCGCCTGGCCGTCACCGGCTCCCGTCAGCACGGCGATACCGAGTTCGGCGGCCCGGCCGAAGCCCGCGATGGTCGCGATGCGGGCCCGGTCGACCACCAATTCCGTTGACACGTCCAGTGCTTCGTCGGTGCCCACCAGATCCAGCGCCACGGTGACGCTGCCGACAGCGCGCACCCGGTCGGCCAGCCCGGCACCGTATTCGACGGGTTCGGCACCGAGCCGGCGCAGCTGTTCATGCTTGCCGGCGCTGGCGGTGGCGATCACAGTGGCGCCCCGTGCGACCGCCAACTGCACCGCCATCTGGCCCACCCCACCACCTGCACCGTGGATCAGCACGGTGTCGGTTCTCCCCACATCGGTTTTTGTCAACAGGTGCCACGCGGTGCCGCCGACGAGCAGCAGGCCGGACGCTTCTTCGAACGTCAGGGTGGCCGGCTTGTGCCCGACATCGGACATGTCCGCGATCACGTGATCGGCGTAGGCACCGCGGAGGTTGGTGACGATCACCTCGTCACCGATCTTCAGCGGCCCGGTGTAACCCATGGCCCGCGACGAGGCTTCGGCAACGATCCCGGAGACCTCCCCGCCGACCGGCAGGGGCAGCGCAGCCGGGTCATCACCCATGTATCCGCTGTAGAGCTTGTAGTCGATGGGATTGGTGCCGACGGCCCGGACGGTGATCAGCACCTCGTCGACCGCGGGCGGGGGCAGCTCGATGTGTTGCAGCGCAAGCACTTCAGGTCCGCCGTAGGCCTGTGCCACCACTCGTCTGGTCACGGGAGCGAGTGTAGTTACTCGGCGACGAACTTATCGAGGGCCGCCGTCAGTTGCGCTGACAGCGGATCGCCGTTGGCGTAGTTGGCGACGTTATCGCTCGGATCGTCGCGGAGCACATGGTTGACACCTTTGAGTTCGACGAGGGTCAGTTTGGTGTGCTTGAGCGCGGCGGCCAACGGTTTGATGTCGGCGCAGTTGGCCTGGCCGTCGGAATCCGAGCACGTCAGCAGCACCGGGGTGCCGTCGGGGATGCTCGCCGCGAGCGCCAGAGGGTCGATGGCGTCCTGCTCGGCGACGGCTTTGACGTTGCCCGGGTTGAGGATCGCGCTCAAACCGTCGGGCAACTGTGCCGCAGGCGGGGTGCCGTCCTTGCGGACCTGGTCCACCGCCTTGAGCCAGGCGGCGAGCACGCCGTCGGCCTCTTCCTGCGTCTTGCTGCCCGCTTTGAGTTGGGCGGCGTTGTCGGCTCGGACCCGGTTGGTGATCAGATCCAGGTAGCGGCCGGTCAACGGTTGCAGCAGCGCAAGCGAATGGACCAGCGGCGCCCCCAGATCGGTGCCGGTGGCCAACGACATCGCATGCGTGGTGCCTTCGCCGAGGGCGAAAACCGAGACGTGGGCTTTTTCGGTGCCGGACTGTGCGGTGAGGAACCGGATCGCGGCGTTGGCGCCTGCGGTGTAGACGGCGCTGCCGACGTCCTGGGGGTGGTTCGCATACGGCCCCAGACCGGTGGCGCCGGTGCCGATCTTGTCGTAGCGCAGGCTGGCGATGTCGTGCTCGGACAGATATTCGGCGAGTTGGCGCATGTTTCCCACCGGGCCTGCGACGACGTTGTCGCCGTTGCGGTCGGTCTGGCCGCTCTCGGAGATCAGCAGGGCGGCGGGGCCTGGCGGGTTGTCGGCCAGGTGGCGGTAAGTGCCGTGCACCGTGAGTCCGTCGGCGTCGAAGGTGACGTCGTCTTCGATCCAGCCCTGGGCCGGGGCGCCGGCACTGGGTTCGCTGCTCTGCGCCAGGTTGGGGTCTTCCGAAGAGCAGCCGGCGACCAGCATCAGCAGCGAGACCGTGGCCGCGACAAGGGCTTTCACAGGCGTGCCTCGATCCAGGAGATCACGTCGTCGAGGACCAGGTCGCGTTCGGGTTCGTTGAAAACCTCGTGGAAGAGGCCGGGATAGATCTTGAGGTGCACGTCCTCCGAGGCTACGCATTCGACGAGGCGTTCGCTGCCCGAGACCGCGATCAGCCGGTCCTCGGATCCGTGCACCACCAGCAACGGGCCGGCGAAGCCGTTGGCATGCTGGGGCATCGAGTCGCCGACGAGCAGCAGGGCGCGGGCCACACCCGCGGGCACCTTGCCCTGGTGCACCAGGGGGTCCGCCCGGTAGGCGGCCACCACCTCGGGATCCCGCGAGACCGCTCCTGCGTCGAGTTCCTGGACCGGCACAGCAGGCAGCACGGCACCCACGGCCTTGCCGACGAAGGCCAGCAGCGGGGACACCGAGGCGGAGGCGGCGATCGCCGGGCCGGACAGGATCATGAGGTCGTAGTCACCCGCGTGCTCGGTGCCGTAGGTGAAGACGATCGCGCCGCCCATGCTGTGGCCGAGAACGATCTTCGGCAGGTCCGGGTATTCCTTGCCGGCGATCCCGACCAGGGTGCCGAAGTCGTCGGTGTACTCGGAGATGTTCTTGAGATAGACCCGCTTACCACCGGAGCGACCGTGGCCGCGATGGTCCAGCGCGTAGGTCACCAGGCCGGCCTGCCCGAATCGCTGGGCCACGTGGTCATAGCGGCGGGCGTGCTCGCCGAAGCCGTGGGCCAGCACCACCACCGCTCGCGGTGCAGTGTCCGGGGTCCAGGTGTCGTAGACGATCTTGGTGTCGCCGACTCCGCTGAAGGTCCGCTCCGTCCGGGTGGTGGCCATCTGGGCAGCGTAACTGCGTTCAGTGGACTCAATTTGTCAGGGCCACTGGGTAAACTGCATCGGGTGAGCGTCCTCGCGCAACACCTGGAAGACAGCCGAGCAGACGGGCCGGACGCGTTTCTGGCCGATGCGCAGCGCTATCGCCGTGAGCTGCTGGCGCACTGCTACCGAATGACCGGCTCGCTGCATGACGCAGAGGATCTGGTCCAGGACACCTATCTGCGGGCCTGGCGGGCCTACGACAAGTTCGAGGGCAAGTCGTCGGTGCGCACGTGGTTGCACCGCATCGCCACCAACACCTGCTTGACGGCGTTGGAGGGCCGGCAGCGCAGGCCGCTGCCCACCGGGTTGGGCGCGCCCAGCTCCGATCCCACCGACGACCTGGTGGTTCGCAACGAGATCACCTGGCTCGAGCCGCTGCCCGACGGCGGCGACGACCCCAAGGATCCGTCGGTGATCGTCGGTTCCCGGGAGTCGGTGCGGCTGGCGTTCGTGGCGGCTTTGCAGCACCTCTCACCCCGGCAGCGCGCGGTGCTGGTGATGCGCGATGTGCTGCAGTGGAAGGCCGCCGAGGTGGCGGAAGCGCTGGAGACCACCACCGCCGCGGTCAACAGCCTGCTGCAGCGAGCCAGGGCCCAGCTGGATGAGGTCGGGCCCAGCCAGGACGACAAGATTGCCGCACCGGAGTCGCCGGAGGCCAAGGACCTGCTGGAACGCTATATCGATGCGTTTCAGTCCTACGACATGGACAAGCTGGTGGCCTTGTTCACCGCGGACGCGGTCTGGGAAATGCCGCCGTTCGACAGCTGGTACGTCGGGCCGCAGGCCATCGTCGCGTTGGCGCAGGAGAAGTGCCCGGCGGAGAAGGCCGGCGACATGAAGCTCATCCGCACCACCGCCAACGGCCAACCTGCCGCGGCCATGTACATGCGCAACGGCGATCGTCACCTGCCGTTCCAGCTGCATGTCCTCGACATCAAGCCGGGCGGGGTATCGCACGTCGTCGCGTTCCTGGACACCTCGGTATTCGCCAAGTTCGGGCTGCCGGAGAGTTTGTAACTGCCGGGCGCCTCGGGTCACCCGGTGGCCCCGGCCACCCGCGACGACCGTGGACTTATGACTCGCGAATCCAGGAATAGCGCGGGACAACTCCACACTCGTCGAGCCAACCGCAGCCATTCGCCCGCAAGGCGTCGCGCGTCCTGCGGACGATGACCCACGGGCGGTGTCGCAGCATGTCGTTGCCGACGCGGACCACCCGCCAACCCATCTCGGCGAGTTCGACGTTCTTGTCGATGTCGTGCGCCCGTCGCTTCGGGTCCGTCCAGTGCTGCTCACCGTCGCACTCGACGGCGACCTTCGCGTCTTCCCAGCTCATGCCCACCCTGGCGAACGATAGCCACGCTCGTCGTACACGGCGCGCCCCCGTTGCCTTCGAGACCGCCGTCAGTTCGTGGTCGATGGGCACGTACACATTGCGATAGAGCTTTCGGTAGCGACTGTGCAGCGTCCGTTTGGTGACCAGGCCGGCCGCGATCGCCTCGGTGCCGAGGAAGGGCTCGTTGAGGTTCGTGGCCGGAGTTCACCGGAGTGCCCCGTCCACGGTGGTCTCGGTTCACGGTTTTCGCCGCGAGCTGTTGATCGAGTCCACACTGGGGATGACCCGGTAAGTGACAGGCTCTGGCTTATCAACACCGCAGCTCAGCGGCATCCCCATACGTAACACTGGAACGTGTTACAGAACGTGACTATGCTCACCGGCATGAAGACGAAGGGCGCACTGCTGTGGGAGCTGAACGCTCCGTTCCGCATCGACGAGATCGACCTGGGCGACCCCGTGGACGACGAAGTGCAGATCCGGATGCATGCCTCCGGCATGTGCCATTCGGACTACCACCTGACGACGGGCGCGACGCCGATCGGGCTGCCTGCCCTCGGTGGGCACGAGGGAGCCGGCGTCATCACCAAACTCGGCAAGAACGTCACCGGCCTGGAGGAAGGCGACCACGTCATCCTCGCCTTCATCCCCGCCTGTGGCGAGTGCCCGCCGTGCATGAAGGGCTTCCGGTCGTTGTGCGACCGTGGCGCGCTACTCCTGGGCGGCAAGGCCATCGCCGACGGCACCTCCCGGATCCACGCCGGCTCACACGAAGTGTCGCCGATGAACCTGCTCGGCACCTTCGCGCCGTATATGACGGTGCACAAGGACTCCGTGGTCAAGATCGACCGCGATATCCCGTTCGAGACGGCGGCGATCATGGGCTGCGCACTGCCCACCGGATTCGGTTCGGCCACCAACGTCGCCGAGGTTCAGCCAGGTGAGACGGTGATCGTGGTGGGCGTCGGCG
>JBEVFK010000066.1:0-80028 GCA_040512325.1 Mycobacterium sp.
GTGGCTGCGACTGCCGAGCACTCTGCTGGCCGTCGCCACCTGGTGGGTGTTGACGCGCGGCGTGCTGCGGGCCGCGCTGCCACGCACCTCGGCCACCGTGCGGGTCCGGGTGATGGCCGCGCTGCTGTTGCTCGCCACGTGGTTGCCGTTCAATCTCGGCACCCGCCCGGAGTCCTGCGTCGCGTTCGGCGCCACTGCGGTGCTGGCGCTGCTCTGGCGCTCCCGCTCCCCCGCCGGGATCGGCTGGGCCGCCCTGGCCGCCGGGCTGACCCTCACCATCAGCCCCACCGGAGTTGTTGCGCTGGCTCCGGTCCTGGTCTTCGCGCCGCGGATCGTGTCGATCCTGCGCCGCTACCCGCCCCGGGAGCGCGCTCTCTACGTGTTGCTGTTCGCTGCCATCGCCTCGACATGCCTCACCGTGATGTTCGCCGACCAGACGTGGGCGGCACTGCTCACCGCGACGGACTGGCACACCTACTTCGGTCCGTCGCTGCCCTGGTGGCTGGAGCTGGACCGCTACGGCTATCTGCTCAGCGACGAGCAGCAGGGCAGTTTCGCCAAACGCCTGCCGGTGCTGCTGGTCCTGGCACTGGTCGTCACCGTGGTGGTGCGGCGAAAGCGTTCGGCCGCAATGCAGTTGGCGATATTGGTGCTCGCCAGCCTGGCATTGCTGGGGCTCTCGCCGTCGAAGTGGTCATATCACCTGGGCGCACTGGCGGGGGTGTTTGCGGCGTTTCTGGTGGTGGCCTTACTGGACACACGGGTCTCGGCACCCCGCCGCCCGGTTGTCGGCGCCCTGCTGGTGGCCGGCGCGGTGGTACTGAGCTTCGACGGCCCCAACCTGTGGTGGGTGCCCGCGCTCTACGACGTGCCGTGGCCGGAGAACTCCTGGGCGATCGGCATTCTGGTGGTGGTCGCGGCCGGCACGCTGGCCTGGCGGCGGCACCGGTCCTGGCCGGCGATGCTGACACTGACCGCGGCCGGCACCGCGGTGGTGTTGCTGTTCGCGTCATTCACCACCGCGCCGATGCGCCGACCGGCAGGTTCGCTGGCGTTGATGAACCTCCACCGGATCACCGGCGGGCCGGTGTGCGGCCTGGCCGACGACATCGAGGTGCTGCCCGACGGCGCAGTGCTCGCACCCGCGGGCGGCACCGCCGAGCTCGACGGCTTTGTCCCAAACGCCGGATTTGTGCCCGCTGCCCCGCCGCCCGATCCCCCGGGCCAGGGAGCCTCGACATTCCTGTGGGGGTCTTTCACCGACGACCGGCAACACACCGGAACCCTGGTCAGTCAATGGTTTTTGTTACCGCCGCTGCGTGACGACCAGGGGATTGCGGTGTCGGTGTCGGGGCGCACCACCGACGGCAATGCGCTGGAGTTCGAGTTCGCCGAGGATGCGCAACTGCTGGGCACAGCTGCCGCGGAAGACCGGGTGGCTCCCGACGAGGACCCGGAGCATCCGCTGTGGCGCTCGATCGGCGTCGACGCTGCCCGGGTACCCCAGAACACGAACCGGGTTCGGCTGCGCGCCGACGACAACCGCACCGATCTCGAAGGCTGGCTGGCCGTCACCGGTCCGCGGCTGCGCAGTGTGATCCCTCTTCAGCGCTACCTCGCCGGCCGGCAACCGGTGCTGGTCGGGTGGCCGGTGGCATTCCTGTTCCCGTGCCTGCGTGACATCCCCCGGGTGGCCGACGGTCTGGCGCAGACCCCCACCGCGCTGATCGAAGGTCCTCGTCCGCGGACGCAGGAAGAGCGCGACCCCGTCGTCGGCGGTTCCTTCGTCCAGCTCGACCAGTTCGGCGGACTCGGCGAGATACCGACCCGGCTGGCCGGTGCGCCCGACGTGGACTGGGGTGCGCTGCTGATCTCGCGCGACGACGCCGTCAGGGACGACTACGACCGTGCGGTGCGGCGGGTGGTGCGGTCCGGTTGGGACAGCACCGGTCACGTGCGGCCTGAGCGTTGACGGCGCCGCTCACTGCTGCATCGCCGCCTCGATGAAGGCAGCGGCGAGGGCTTCCGGTTCGGTGAGCTGAGCTTCGTGGCCTCCAGGGGTGAGGATGACACGACCGCCTGGAAGCCGCTCGGGAAACCTCGGTGCCCAACCGAAATCGCCTGGCGGTAGCGCCATGTCGTCTCTGGACAGGATGTAGGTGGCGGGGAGTCGGAGTCGTTCCCACTCGTCGAGGTCCAGAGACTCGGTCATCGTGAGGAAGGGCTGACGTTCCAGTAGCGGGTAGACCAGATGCTGCGTCTCCGGGGAGGCGTCCTGCATGAGGGCGCTGCAGAAGACGTCCCGCGAGAACGCCACCGAATTGTCGGCCGACGCCGACGCGGACGCACGAAACATGTCGCCGAAGGCCGGCGGGCACAGGTCTATCAGCGATTCACCGGTATGCGGGACGAATGCGCTCCAATAGATCAACTGGTCGATCCGATGCGCCACCCGTGCCGAAGCGCCCGATACCAGAAAGCCACCCCAGCTGTGCCCGACAAGAACGACATCGGCCAGGTCCCGTCGCTCGATGTAGTCGACGAGGTAATCGACCGCATCCACCAGGTGAACCTGCGCACGATCATCCTCACCGCCGAGGCCGGGCATGGTCGGGGTGTACACGACATGGCCCTGGGCGCGAAGTAACTCTGCGACGGGTCGCCAAGTCCAACCACTGTGGCAGATGCCGTGTACGAGGACAAAGGTCTTGCACCTCTGAGGCTCCTGGTCGACGTCGTAAATGGTTGAGGCCGAATCGGATTCGGGTGGAGTTGCGACGGTATACGTACTCGTGAGCTGGTGCACGAGCGCAACGGTAACGGCGGACGCACCGGGTGAGTGTTCAGAGAATGGACAGTCTGCGTGGCGGTGCCCACACCTGGTGCGGCCCGTCGGCGGCTCTCGACCACGTCGTCCTGCTCGCGGTGGCCCACGGCCGGTGGTTGACTCATCAGCGTGCCGCTACCGACAGTGCTCAGCGCCGAAGGCCCCGCCGCGGTCCGACTCACCGGAGCGCTCATCGGCGGGATCGCCGCGGGTGCCGGCGTCGGTGCGGCCTACCGCTGGCCGTACGCACCCGCCGTGGGCTGGATCGTCGTCGCGACCATCTACCTGGCGTGGACCTGGCTGCTGGTGGGCCGCATGGACGAGGCCCGCACCGCCGCGCACGCCCGTCATGCCCACGAGGAGGACGGCACCCGCCGCTTCACCCAGGTGGTGATGGTGCTGGCCAGCATCGCGAGCCTCGGGGGCGTCGGCTATCTCCTGACGGCGGAAGGCACCGCCGGCGGTGACGTGGGCGCAGCCGCCGTCGGCATCCTGTCCGTCACGGCGTCATGGTTCGCGGTCCACACCGTCTTCATGCTGCGCTACGCCCGGCAGTACTACACGGGGCCGCCGAGCGGGATCGACTTCAACCAGGATGAGGCGCCGGCCTACGCCGACTTCGCCTACCTGGCGTTCACCCTCGGGATGACCTACCAGGTGTCGGACACCAACCTGCGCAACCGGGCCATCCGGTCCACCGCGCTGACGCAGGCCATGCTGTCATTCCTGCTCGGTGCCGTCATCCTGGCGATGACGCTCAACCTCGTGGTGGGCCTGACCGGTTTGGGCTGACCGCCGCAGCCCGTGGAACGATGTCCTCTATGGCCACCGTCGCGCAATGGATCGAAGGCGCCCGTCCGCGGACCCTGCCGAACGCCGTCGCGCCCGTGATCGCGGGCACCGGTGCGGCCGCCTGGTTGGACGGCGCGGTGTGGTGGAAGGCGCTGCTGGCGCTGGTGGTGGCGCTGGCCCTGATCATCGGTGTGAACTATGCCAACGACTACTCCGACGGCATCCGCGGCACCGACGACGTGCGGGCCGGCCCGCTGCGGCTGGTGGGCTCGCGGGTGGCCTCGCCGCGCGCCGTCCTGACCGCGGCGGTGGTCAGCCTGGTGCTGGCCGCAGTGGCCGGCCTGGTGTTGGCGGTGGCCAGCAATCCGTGGCTGATCGCCGTGGGCGCGGTGTGCATCGCCGGCGCGTGGTTCTATACCGGCGGCTCAAAACCATACGGCTACCTGGGTTTCGGCGAGATCGCAGTGTTCGTGTTCTTCGGCCTGGTGGCGGTGCTGGGCACCCAGTACACCCAGGCCCTGGCCGTCGACTGGGTAGGCCTGACGCTGGCCGTGGTGCTGGGGTGCCTGTCGTCGGCGGTGCTGGTGGCCAACAATCTCCGGGACATCCCCACCGACACCGAGTCCGGAAAGATCACGCTGGCGGTGCGACTGGGCGACGCCCGCACCCGCACGCTGTACGTGGTCCTGCTCGCCGTGGCGGGGTTGGCCACCGTCGGTTTGGCCTTCGCGACGCCGTGGTGTCTGGCCGGACTGGCGGCCACCCCGCTGGCCATCCGGGCGTCGCGACCTGTCACCACCGGCAAGGGCGGCCCACATCTGATCCCGGTGCTACGCGACACCGGTCTGACGATGCTGGTGTGGTCGATCGCCGTGACGGCCGCGCTGGTTTTCGCCGGCTGATGAAGATCTGCGTCTTCCTCTCCGCCGCCGAGCTGAGTGAGCGCTACACGGGTCCGGCCCGCGAGTTCGCCACCCTGCTCGGACGTGGAGGACACACCTTGGTGTGGGGCGGATCCGACACCGGCTTGATGAAAGTGGTGGCCGACGGCGTGCGCGACGCCGGTGGACGGCTCGTCGGGGTCTCGGTGGAGTTCCTCCGGCACCGCGCCAGAAGCGACGCTGACCAGATGACGATCACAGGAGACCTCGCGGAACGAAAAGCGCTGATGCTCAACCAGTCAGACGCGATCGTGATCATGGTCGGCGGCCTTGGCACCCTTGACGAGGCCACCGAGATCCTGGAGTTGAAGAAGCACGGCTTGCACACCAAACCGGTGGTTCTGCTCAACACGGCCGGCTTCTACGACGGTCTGACCCGGCAGCTCGAGCGGATGGAAGCCGACGGTTTCCTGCCCATCCCGATGGCCGATCTGGTATTCCCGGCACAGACCCCGGCCGCAGCACTCACCTACCTCGAGGATGGTTGTTGAGGCGTCAGGCTCCGGCGGGCACCGGGTAGCGGTCGTTGATGTCGGCGTTCGAGGCTTTCCTGGCGCAATGCGCGCAGCAGAAGATGCCTTCGTCGGCCTCCACGCCGTGGCCCAGGATCCGGGTGCCGCAGTGCCCACACTCCGGGGCCAGTTGGGCGGCGGCACATTCCACGCTGTCGAAGGTGGCCGACCGGCCGTCCTGCCAGGTCACGGTGAAAGCCTTGTCGTAGTCGTTGCCGCAGGTGTCGCAGATCGACATCGAATTCTCCTCACAGTCGGTGTGGACTATGGGTGCCCGCCTCTCACCGGCCCAAACAGTCAGGCCGCCCGGTCGAGCAGGGATACGACAGCCGCACGCAGCTGCGCCGGATCGACGTGCTCGGTGATGAGGCCGAGGGCCGTCCGGTCGCCGCCACGCAGGATCCCCAGCAGGATGTGCTCGCTGCGGATCTCCCTGTCCTTGTGCGCCAGCGCTTCCCGCAGCGCCAGCTCGAGAACCTTTTTCGCCGACCGGGTGAACGGGACGTGACCGCGCCGTCGCCGGCGCCGCCCGGACTTGCGCAGCGCGTCGTCGAAGGCGTCGGCGCCGAATCCCGTGACCACCGCCTCGCGTACGGCACGCAGGTCGATACCGATGGCCTGCAACGCCTCGGCGTCAGCCTCGAACGCCTGCTGATCGGCGTCCGACTCGGCCAGCCGGGTTCGCACCGCCTCGGTGGTCAACCCCAATTCACTCAGTGCCGAACCGAATTCGTGCCCGGCGCCTTGCAACACACCGACAAGCAGATGCTCGGGACCGATCTCCGCCGACCCCAGATCGCGGGCGTCTTCCTGGGCCAGCTCGACTGCCAGCCGGGCGCCGCGGGTGAATCGTTCGAACACCGCTCATCACCTCCGGTTGTATTTCTGATGGACGGCCTGGCGACTGACACCCAAGGCGTCGGCGATGGCCTGCCAGCTCCAACCCTGTTCGCGGGCATTGGCGACGTGCAGTGCTTCCAGCCGTTCCTGGAGTCGCTGCAGCGCACCCACGGCCCGCAGACCCGCAGCGGGATCGACGCTGCCGAGCTCATCGGACAGGGAGTCGGTCATGTTTGTCAAGCTAACTTGACGACCCGGAGTTGTCAATGCACCTTGACGGACGTCGCTACCTCACCGCAGGCAGGCCAGCAGTCGATCGAGGTCGTCGTCGGTGTTGTAGAGATGGAACCCCACGCGCACCGCCCCCGCCCGCACCGCGGCGCGAATCCCGGCGCGCTGCAACCGGTCCGACAGGCCGGCGGTATCAACGGCCGGGATCGACACGATGGCCGAATCGGCCGGCGGCACGTGCAAATCCGAACGCAACCGATTCGCCAACCCCACGGTGTGCGCGTGGACCGCCGCCCGATCCAACCCGGCCAGCCACGGCAGGCTCGCACCGGCGCCGAGGGCACTGATCCACGACGGGGATGCGTCGAACCGTTTGGCGCTCGTGGCCAACCGCAGCGGGAGCCCGTACACCGCCGACCACGGTTGGGCCGCGCCATACCAGTTGGCGGCATGCGGAACAATCCGCTCGATCATGTTGTCACGCAAGGACATCCACGCCATGCCCCGGGGTGCCAGCAGCCATTTGTAGGCGCCGCCCACGGTCACGTCGGCCCAGGCCAGGTCGACATAGCACCATCCGAGCGCCTGGGTGACGTCCACCACGACGGTGGCCTCGCCGGCCTGGGCCCGCAATGTCGGCACATCGAGCACGCTGCCGGTGGCCGACTGCACGAGGCTGACCGCCACCACGTCGAACTCCCCCGCACGTCGTTCGAGTTCGCCGGCCGTCAGCTCCGTGACCGTCACTCCGCGCGCTGCCTGGGCGGCGAAAGGAAAGCTGACGCTGGTGAACTCACCGGCGAAGGTCACTACCCGGGCCCCGTCGGGCACCGCGGCCGCCACCAGACCCACCAGCGCCGAGACGCTGCCGCCCATCGCCACCGATGCGGGCGGCACACCGACCAAGGCGGCGTACCCGGCGCGCGCCGACTCGACGTCGGCATCAAAATCAGGGGCGTACACCGCGCCGCGCTGCCAGGCATCGAGGTGGGCGCGCACCGCGTCGGCGACGAAGGTCGGCGGCAACCCGACCGTCGGCGAGTCCAGGTATCCGTCGGCGCCGACGAACTCGGCACCGAACGCCACCCGGGTCACGTGTCGGCCGTACCCTCACCCCGCAGCCGCGCCTGCAGTTGGGCACGGTCCTGCCTGCGGCGCTCGTCGACGGCGGCGATGCTCGCCGTGGCACGTCGGCGCAAGGGCGCGAACAGCCAGATACCCAACGGCAGCGCGATCACGATCGCGAACAGCACGGAGATCACCACCGGGAACTCCTCGATTCCCAACATCTGCGCACCGAAGATGATGACCACGCTCAACACCGCAACCAACAACAGTCGCGCCACGAGGTACGCCATGGTGTCCAGCAGCATCCGACTGGTGGGGCTCGAGCCTTCAGAGCGGGGTTCAACCACGAATCCGAGCCTACCGACGCGCGTATATTGGACCAAGGAGGTTAATTTCGTGTCGTTCCTGGTCCTGTTGGTTCTGCTCGCCGCGGTGATATACGTGGGCTGGCGCGTTTTCAAGGCTCGTGCGGACCGCCCGAGGCCCCGCACCATCGGGCCCGATGACGATCCAGAGTTCCTGTGGCGCCTCAACGATCCTGACAACAAACCGCGTTCCTAGCTAGCGACCGAACCTGTCGTTCCCGCGGTCGACGGCCGGGAACCCGTCGGCCACCACCGCCGCCAAGTCGATCAACGCCTCCCTGGTCTCCCGCTTCAACCGGTCGAGATCGATCTCGGCGCCTTCTTCGAGATGCGGATCGAACGGCACCAGACGTACCGCACGGCACCGCCGGGAGAAGTGGTCGACGACCTTCTGGATATCGATCTTGGCCGAGCGCGGTCGCACGGCGTTGATGACCGCGACGGAATTGCGGACCAGTTCCTCGTGGCCGTGCGCATCGAGCCAGTCCAGCGTGGCCGACGCACTCCGAGCGCCGTCCACCGAACCCGAACTGACCACCACCAGACTGTCCGCCTTGGCGAGCACCGCCGCCATGGCCGAGTGCATCAGGCCGGTGCCGCAGTCGGTGAGCACCAGGCTGTAGAAGCGCTCCAGCACCTCCAACGCCCTGGTGTAGTCGTCGCCGCTGAACGCCTCCGAGACCGCCGGATCGCTTTCCGACGCCAGCACCTCCAGCCGGCTCGGGCCCTGCGAGGTGTAGTTGCGGATGTCGCTGTAACGGTCGATGGACGACGCGTCGCGCAGCAGGTGACGCACCGTGGCCGAGGTCTGCAGCGGCACCTTCTGGCTCAGCGTGCCGCGATCGGGGTTCGCGTCGACGGCGACCACCCGATCACCGCGGATCGACCCGAACGTCGAGCCCAGAGTCGCGGTGATGGTGGTCTTGCCGACGCCACCCTTCAGCGACACCACGGCGATGCGGTAGCAGCTCCCCAGCGGCTGGTTGACGTGCGCGACGAGCTCGTTGTGGTGCAGATCCCGCGGGCTTTCGCCCACGTTGATCAACTTGCCCGACAACACGTAGAGCGCGCGGCGCCATCCGGTGGCCGGCGGCGCCTTGACCTCGCGTAACAACGAATTCGTCGACAGGTCGGGATACGGCGTCTGCGGGATGCTCGGCTGGTACGGGACCGGCAGCGCGGCGTTCGGCGCAGGCGCGGCGCCCTGCTGCGGATAGTCGGGCTGGCGCAGGAAATCGGGCACCGGCAGATAGTCGGTCTGCGCCGCGTGCTGGGGTGCCGCCGGCGGGCTGGGCGGCGAGTAATACGGCCGACGGCCGGGGTACGGGTCCGCCATCGGGTTTCCGCTGGGCGGCGTGTGCGCGTTCCACTCCGGCGGCTGCGGCAGACCGCTGGGTTCACTGAACCGCTGCTCGGAGCGGAACCCGCTCAGCGGCCGCGGCGGTCCGTCGCTGAGGGCGGGCTGGCCGTATCCCGGCGTGTGGAACTCGGTGTAGGTGGCCGGGGGGCCTGCTTTTTCGTGTGCCGGCTTCTCGCGCGCCGGCTTGTCCTCGGCCTCGTCGGATTGCCGACCGAACTGGATTGTCTCCGCTTGTCCGTGATCGCCGTTCTCGCGACCGTGGCGGCCTTCGGCACTGCGCCCCGGTTCGTCGGCCGGATGGTCGGACGCCGGTTGGTCAGACATGTACAGCTCCCTCATAGACGACGTTGGCGGCGTACCGCTCAGCTCACCCCGGCATAGGAGTGCAAACCGACGGTCACCAGGTTGATGAAGAACAGGTTGAACACCATCGCCACGAAGCCGACGACGTTGATCCAGGCGGCTTTGCGGTCGCGCCAGCCGGCGGTCGAGCGGGCGTGCAGATAGGCGGCATAAACCACCCACGCGATGAACGACACCGTCTCCTTCGGATCCCAGCCCCAGTACCGGCCCCAGGCCTCTTCGGCCCAGATGGCTCCGAAGATGACGCCGAACCCGAAGACCGGGAACGCGAAGATGGTGGTGCGGTAGGCGATGCGGTCCAACGTCTGGGCGTCGGGCAGTCGATTCACGACGCGGGCGACGACGCCGTCGGAGGTGAGCTGACCGAATCGTGACATTTTCAGCAGGAACAGCAGGCTGGCCACGCCGGCCACCAGGAACACCCCGGAGCCCAGGCTGACCACCGAGACGTGGATGGGCAGCCAGTACGACTGCAGCGCCGGCATCACCGGGGCGGCATGGGTGTAGAGCCACTTGCCCGACACGGTCAGCAGCACCAGCACCGGCACCAGCACGAACACCCACAGCGCGCGGTACTGCGGGCGGCGCAGCACCACCGCGGCCGCCACCAGACCGCAGAAGCTGGTCAGATTGATGAACTCGTACATGTTGCCCCACGGCACCCGGCTGGTGGACAGCCCGCGCAGCACGATGCACGCGAACAGGGCCGCGATACCGACGTAGACCAGGGAGATACCGGCGCGCCCGATGCGGTCGTCGATGGGGCGTTTCGGGGTCTCCGTGACGACGCCGGGCCGATCGCTGTTCGCGGTCACACCCGCGCTGACCAGTTCGCGTTCGGTGACCTTGCGGCTGCGGCTGTAGGCGAGTTCGACGGCCAAGAGCAGCAAGGCGACCACCAGCACCACGACCGACGACGTGAAAGCCCAGTCGGAGTACCGGGCCAACTCGATATCGACGTGATCGGTGTTCATCAGACCTTCTCTCTGGACGGAGTCAACAGCCGCTCCGTCAGCTTCTCGAACTCGTCACCCCAACCGGAGTTGTCGGTACGCGCCAGTCCGCCGAGTTCGACGTTCACGGTACCGTTTCCGCTGGCCGGGGTAATTCGCACCCAGATCCGGCGGCGGCGGATCACCAGTGACACCAGCAGTCCGGCCATCATGGCCAGCGCGAACACCAGCACCCAGACCTGGCCCGGATCGTGCGACACCTGCAGGTTCACGAACGGCGTCGCGCCGTCGAACCGGACCTGTGTGCCGTCGTCGAGCGTGACCGACTCACCGGCGCGCAGGTTCACCCGTTCCTCCCGGGTGAGCCGGCCCTGCTCGATGAGTCGCGGATCGAGGGTCCAGATGGACTGCGGACGTCCGCTGTCGAGTCCCGCGTCGCCGCGGTAGATGTCGATGGCGACGGCGGGGTCGTTGAGCTCCGGGAAGCTCGAGGACAACAGGGTGCCCTCGAACTGGGCGGTCGGCGCGAAGAGTCCCTGGATGGCCAGTTGATGGTTGCGACGCTCGTCGGCGTCGGGGTACGTGCCGGCCGGCGGGTCGACGCGCATCACGCCGGACGACAGGAAGGTGGTCTGCTCCTCGGGGCGCCACTGGATGGTCTGGGTGCGGGTCTGCCCGTCGGGGAAGGTGAAGGTGAAACTGGGCGCGTAACCGCGGCCCTGCAGGTACACCCGATCGCCACCGACCCGCAGCGGATGGTTGACCTCGAGGGTGTAGGGCCGCCAGGTGTCGCTGGTGAGGTCGGCGCCGGATTGGTAGTCGATGTCGGCGGCGAACGTCAGGGCCTGCCCGCTGGGCAGATAGGTCGCGTCGAAGTTGTTGACGCGCACACACATCGGATTCAGCGAGGTGCCGTCGACGGTGTTGCCTGCGCGGAACGAGTCGAACGCCGCAGGCGACGCCGAGCAGAAACCCGGCCCGCCGTCGGCGATGACGATGACGTTGCCCTCGTAGCCGAACAGCTTTCCGACCGCGATCGCCACCAGTATCCCCAGCAGCGAGAAATGGAACACCAGGTTGCCGAACTCGCGCAGGTAGCCCTTCTCGGCGGAGATCTCCGTGATGTTGCCATCTTCGGTCTTGACGGACTTGCGCCAGCCACGCAGCTCGTCGGCCATCTGCGCCGCCAGCGCGTCCGGGTCGCCGGTGACGGTGGCTTCGTGGTGTTTGGGCAGCCGGGACAGGTTGCGCGGCGCGGGCACCGGGGTGGCGCGCACGCTGCGGGCGTGCTCGATGATGCGCGGGGTCAGGCAGCCGACCAGCGAGATGAACAGCAGCACGTAGATGGCGGTGAACCAGAAACTGGAGAACACGTCGAAGAACTGGAAGCGGTCCAGCCACGGGCCCAGGGTGGGGTACTGCGCCAGGTACTCGTCGACCTTGCCGGCGTTGAGGCTGCGCTGCGGCACCAGGGCGCCGGGGATGGCTCCGAGCGCCAGCAGGAACAGCAGCACCAGCGCGGTGCCCATGGAGGTGAGCGTGCGCCACGTGTTCCGGACCAGCGCGAGCAGACGCACAATCGGGTTCTTGCGCCGCTTGTTGTCCGAGTTCGTGTCTGCTCGCGGAGAGGTGGTGGTGCTCAAATCGGGAGCCTGACGTCGCTGACGAAGGCATCGCGCACCCAGGACACGAAGTCGTTCCACACCCCGGTGACCAGGGCGACGCCCACCAGGATCATCAGCACACCGCCGACCACCTGGATGGTGCGGGTGTTGCGGCGCAGCCAGCCCAGTCCGCCGACGGCCCAGGTGGAGCCGAAGGCCAGCACGATGAACGGGATGCCAAGACCCAGGCAGTAGGCGATCACCAGGGTGACCCCGCGCGCCACGCTGGCGCCGTCGGTGGCTGAGGCCACCGTGATCACCCCGGCCAGCGTCGGGCCCAGACACGGCGTCCAGCCCAGCCCGAACACCGCCCCCAGCAACGGCGCACCCGCCACCGACGACAGCTGCTTCGGGGTGAACTTCGCCTGCCGCTGCAGCGCCGGGATGAACCCGATGAACGCCAACCCCATGATGATGGTCAGGACACCGCCGACACGTTGCAGCAGAACCTGATTGGTGATCAGGCTCGTCGTCATGCCGAGCACGGCGACGGTGCCGAGGAGGAACACCGCGGTGAACCCGGCGACGAACAGACCCGCCGACCCCGCGATCCGCAGCTTGGAGGCGGTCTTGACGGCACCTCGGTCGTCCACCCCCACCGCTGCCGCCAGATACGACAGATAGCCGGGCACCAGCGGCACCACACACGGGGACGCGAAGGACACCAGACCGGCCAGCACGCAGGCTCCGAGCGCCAGCAGCAGCGGCCCGGTGGCGGCGAGTTCGGTGAATCCGGTCATGGCTGACTGTTCGGGGGTTGCTCGGCGGCCAGGCGCGCCACCAACGGCTGCAGATCCTCGGCCAGCAGTTCGCGCAGGAACACCGCAGCCACCCGGTGCTCGCGGTCCAGCACGATCGTCGACGGGATGACGGTGGTCGGATACTTGCCACCGAACGCGATCATGGTGCGCATCGACGGGTCGTAGATCGACGGGAACGTGATGTTGCGGTCTTTGATGAAATCGACCGGGGCGTCGCGGTTGTTGTCGCGGACGTCGATTCCCAGGAAGGCGACGCCGCTGTCCTTGGTGTCGTCGTAGACCTGTTGGAGCTGGGTGATCTCCGTGCGGCACGGTGCACACCACTGGCCCCAGACGTTGATGACGACGACGTCGCCGGCAAAATCGTCCAGCGACAGCGTCTTGTCGGGGTTCATCAGGTCGGGTCCGGTCAACGGTCCCGGGGTGCCGCGGTCGGCCGGCGGGTCGTAGAAGATGTCGGTCTGGCCGCCGGGGGCGACGAACTCGAAGGTGCCACCCTGGGCCACGGCGTCGTCACCTGTCGAGCAGCCGGTGAGTGCGAGCAGCAGCACGCACGCCGAAGTCGCCAGCCGTCGCATCACAGGTGTCCAGCCGGCTCCGCGTAACCCCAGCCGATCAGCCGGTCACCGTCGAACTCGAAGGACGTCAGCGACGCCAGGTTGCACATCCGGGCGCCTTTGGTGGGCAAGTGCGCGAGCTTCTTGCCGGTCATGGCCCGTCGCAAGGTCTCCACCGGCAGTTGGTGGCTGACGCAGACCGCCTCGTGGCCTTCGGCGGCAAGGCGAGCCCGGTGCACGGCAGCGATCATCCGCGGCGCGACCTCGTCATAGGGCTCCCCCCACGAGGGTCTGCGGGGATTGCGCAGCTTCGGCCAGTTCCGGGGGTCGCGCAGCGCTCCGTCTCCAGGAGCGACGCGCTGACCCTCGAAGATGTTCCACGATTCGATGAGGTCTGAATCGGTGTGGATCGCCAGCCCGTGGCGCGCCGCGGTGGCGGCGGCGGTTTCCTGGGCGCGCTCGAGCGGAGAGGCCACCACGTAGGTGATGTCGTTGTCGGCGAGCCAGTCGGCGACCGCGGCGGCCTGCTCACGTCCCCGGTCGGACAGGTGGAAGTCGGCGAGCCGCCCGTAGAGCACCTTGTCGGGGTTGTGCACCTCACCATGGCGCATCACGTGTACTCGGGTTTTCACTACGGCGCCTCGGCGGTGGCGGCCGCGTGGGCGGCTTTCGGGAGCGCGGCGGCGATGTGCTCGAACGCGGTGTCGTCGAGAGCCGCTGAGACGAACCAGGTTTCGTAGGCGCTGCACGGCGGGTAGACCCCCGCGTCGAGCAGCGCGTGGAAAAACGCCGGGAACCGCCAGGTCTCGGTGGCCTTGGCACTCGCGAAGTCGGTGACCGGGGAGTCGGTGAAGAAGACGCTGAGCATATTGCCGGCCCGCTGGATCCTGTGCGGCACCGATGCGGCGGACAACGCGTCGCTGAGCAGGCCGTCGAGCTTGTCGGCGTTGGCATCCAGTCGCGCGTAGACGGCGTCGTCGGCGTGGCGCAGCGTGGCCAGCCCGGCCGCCATCGCCACCGGGTTCCCCGACAGCGTGCCCGCCTGATACACCGGGCCCAGCGGCGCCAGGCGCTCCATCACCTCCGCGCGGCCACCGAACGCCGCGGCGGGCAGCCCACCGCTCATCACCTTGCCGAAGGTGAACAGGTCGGCGTCCACGGAATCTACTCCGTACCAACCACTTCGGCTCACCCGGAAGCCCGTCATCACCTCGTCGGAGATCAGTAGTGCACCGTGTTCGGCGGTGATACGGCGCAGTGCGGCGTTGTAGCCAGGCGCGGGCGGGACGGTGCCCATGTTGCCGGGGCTGGCCTCGGTGATGACGGCGGCGATCTCGGGGCCGGCCGTGGCGAAGGCGTCTTCGACCGCGGCCACGTCGTTGTAGGGCAGCACGATGGTGTCGGCGGCGGCGGCCCCGGTGACCCCGGGCGAGGACGGCAACCCCAACGTCGCGACACCGGAGCCGGCGTCGGCGAGCAGGGCGTCACTGTGGCCGTGATAGCAGCCGGAGAACTTGATGATCTTGGGGCGACCGGTGTAGCCGCGGGCCAGCCGGATGGCGCTCATGGTGGCTTCGGTGCCGGAGTTGACCAGCCGGATGCGCTCGACGGGAGCAACCCGGTTGATGATCTCGTGGGCCAGTTCCGACTCCGACGGCGTTGGCGCACCGAACGACAGACCGTGTGCGGCGGCGGCGGTGACCGCTTCGACGATGGCCGGGTGCGCGTGTCCCAGGATCATCGGTCCCCACGAACACACCAGGTCGACGTAGGTGTTGCCGTCGGCGTCGGTGAGCGTGTAGCCCTGGCCTTTGACGAGGAAGCGTGGTGTGCCGCCGACGGAGTTGAAGGCCCGCACGGGCGAGTTGACCCCGCCCGGAATCACCGCGCACGCGTCAGAGAAGAGCTTGGCGGACAGCTCGGTACTGCTCATGGCAACCAGTGTCCCAGTTCTGCGACGTACGTCGACTACAGGGTGTAGTTGATGGGGTGCCGGGTTTCCGGAAAACGTGACGCGGGCCACACGAGTATGGGATGACTGAGCCATGCGCGCAGCGCTGGCGGTGGCGGCAGTGGCCGTGCTGATCGGTGGGTGCACACCGGCCGATCAGCAGGTCGAGCCGCCGATGCACTGGCAGTCCTGCGGCGACGGGCTCGAATGCGCGACGGTGACCGTCCCGCTGGATTGGTCCGAGCCGGCCGGCGCGACGATTCAGCTGGCCGTCGCCCGTCTTCCCGCTGCCGGTGACCGGGTGGGGTCGCTGTTCTTCAATCCCGGTGGCCCCGGATTGTCCGGGGTCGAGGCACTCCGGTCCCGCCGGGCCGAGTTGTCCACGCTCGGCGCGGGACGCTTCGACGTCGTGAGCTGGGACCCGCGCGGGAGTACGGCGATCTCGTGCTCCGACGGGGAGTCCGCGGCGACGTACTACGGCGCCGCGCCGGTGCCGGCCGACCCGGCCGGGCAGTCGGAGCTGCGTATCGAGGCCGGCGAGTTCGCGACCCGGTGCGGCGCGTTCCACGGCCCGCTGCTGGCACATGTCACCACCGCGGCCAGCGCGCGAGACCTCGACCGGATGCGCAGCCTCGTCGGCGATGCCGCGCTGAACTTCTACGGGGAGTCCTACGGCAGCTTTCTCGGGCAGACGTACACGAACCTGTTTCCCGACCGGGTGCGGGCCATGGTCTTGGACGGAGCCGTCGACCCCGTCGCCAACACCGCAGGCGCGGAGGAGCGACTGGCCGACACGATGAGCGACACCTCGCTGGTGTTCGCCGAATTCGGCCGCCTGTGCGACGAAGCGCCCTCGTGCGCGCTCGAGAATGCGCACGCGGCGCTCACCGCTGTCCTGGACCGGCTGGCGTCGGCACCGCTGGGCGCCCTCACCTACGGTGATGCGCTGGTGGCGCTGCACAGTGACCTGGGTGTGCCCGTCCGGTGGCCGGAGATGGCACTGGGCCTGGCCGACGCCGCGGCCGGTGACGGCCGGCGGCTGCTGGCCCGGGCGAAGACCCTGCGGGCCGGGCTGGCGACGGCGATCCCGCCCGCCACCGGGATCGCCTGCGTGGACAGTCCGGCACGGGTGTCCGGGGCGACCTGGCCGGCCCGGTTGGGTCAGTTCACGGCGCTGAATCCGATCTACGGGCCGCTGCTGACGTGGTGGCACTGGGCGCCGTGTGCCGCGTGGCCGGTGAGCGGCGCCGGTGTCTATGCGGGGCCGTGGGGTGCGACCACCGCCGATCCGGTGCTGGTGATCGGCACGACCGCCAACCCCGATACCCCGTACCGCAACGCCAGGGCCGTCGCAGATCTGCTGGGTAACTCGGTCTTGCTCACCCACGTCGGCTACGGGCGCTCGAGCGCGGCCGATCCCAGCACCTGTGTTCTGGACGCGGTGCGCCGCTACCTGCTGACGTTGACGGCCCCCTCCGCCGGCTCGGTGTGCTGGTCGGACCATCTGCCCTTCGACCCGGACTTCGGGAGTTGAGCGCGGGGTGACCACATTTCTCCTGATTCCCGGCGGTGGTTCGGACCCGTCGTACTGGCGGTTTGTCGTCGAGGAATTGGCCGATCGCGGACACCGCGGTATCGCGATCGATCTACCCTGCGGTGACGACTCGGCAGATCTGCACACCTACGCCGAGGCCGTCTTCGACCAATGCCCGCACGATGGTGAGCAACCCGTGGTGGTGGCTCACTCGTTCGGTGGATTCACCGGAGCACTGGCCTGCACCCGCGTGGATGCCGCTGCCCTGGTCTACGTGTCGGCCATGGTGCCGCGACCTGGTGAGCGGCCCGAGCAGTGGTGGACGGCGACCGGTTGCAAGCAGGCGCAACAGGCCGCGGCGCGCGCCGGTGGATACGACCCCGACGATATGGCGGCGCTGTTCTACCACGGAGTGGACCCGGCGGTGGTCGCCCAGGAGATCGAACGAGCGCAGTCGGATACGCCGGCACGGCAGCCGTGGCCCGCCGACAGCCTGCCGACGATTCCCACCCGCTTTCTGCTCTTGGCCGATGACCGCTTCTTCCCGGAACCGTTCATGCGCACGGTGGTTGCCGACCGCCTCGGCATCACCCCGGACGTCGCCCCCGGCGGGCACATGGCAATGCTCTCGCACCCGACGCAGGTGGTGGATGCACTTGTCCGTCTCGGTGCCGGGGATGTCGGCCGATGAGCTCGATTCGGCAGGCAACGCCCCAGGATGCCGACGCGATCGCCGAGCTGACGCGGATCGCCTACACAAAATGGGTACCGGTGATCGGGGGCAAGCCTCGTCCGATGACGGTGGACTACCGGCTGGCCGTCACGTCTCACCGGTTCGATCTGCTGCTCGCCGAGGCGGACCTGGCCGGCCTGATCGAGACCGTTGCCGAACACGATTGCCTGCTGATCGAGAATGTCGCGGTGCACCCGGACTTCCAGGGCAGAGGGTTCGGCCGTGCCTTGATGGCGCATGCGCAGCGTCTTGCCGCCGATGCCGGATTGGGCCGGATCCGCCTGTACACGAACAAGATGTTCGACGTGAACATCCAGCTCTACCGGTCGCTCGGCTTTGTGATCGACCACGAGGAAGCCCTCGATGACGCAACGCTCGTCCACATGTCGAAGGGGTTGTCATGATGCAACATGTCACCGGAGCGGCCCGGTTCCGATACGGGCGACTGCCGTTCGACACCAGCGTCCTGCTGCGGCGCGCCTGATGTTGTTCGCCGACAGCCGTGCCCGCTTCAATCGTCGGGTGGTCAACCAGGTGGTGCGGCCGCTGTCAGGGCGGGTGGCGTTGTGGTCCCTGATCGAACACGTCGGACGTCGCAGCGGTGCCACCCATCGCACGCCGGTCACGGTGTTCCGCACCCCCGACGGTTTCGCCGTGCTGCTGCCCTACGGTCGGGGCCGCGACTGGGTGAAAAATCTGCAGGCATCCGGGTATGGACGAATCATGTTCCGCGGTAAGACCTTTGATGTGCAAGACCCGCGGATCGTGCCCACGGCTGCGATGGTGCCGTTGCTGTCGCCGCCATGGCGCGCCGTGGTGGGACGGCTACGGACGCCGTGGGCGCTGCTGCTCACCCACGGTTGAACGGCGGCGCCGTGCTCTGCCGGACCACGAAGCGCGTCCCCAGCATCACTTTCTGTGGGGTGTCGACGGGATCGATGAGCAGCTGACACGCCACCCTCCCCTTCTCGACAAAATCCTGGTGCACCGTGGACAGGCCGGCTTCCCCAGCGGCGGGCACATCGTCGAACCCGACCACCGACAGCTGGGTGGGGACGTCGATACCGCGGCGGCGGCAGGTCCGCAGCATGGCCAGCGCGAGCTCGTCGTTGACCGCGACCACCGCCGTCAGTTCGGGTAACTCGTCGAGCAACCGGTCGGCCGCGACGTCGAAATGTGGGACGGTGAGGCCGCCGGCCTCCAGCACCGGAACGGATGCCCAGTCGATCCCGGCCGCACGGAACGCATCTCGGTAGCCGCGCAGCCGTTCCCGCGGCACCGTCTCCTGCGTGGCGCGTAACCGCGCCGGGGTGACGAAGCCGCTGCGGCCGTCGGGCACCAGCCGGTCCACCAGCACGCCGATCTTGCGGTGGCCGAGATCCAGTACGTGCTCGGCCGCCGACTTGGCAGCGGCCCGGTCCCTGATTCCGACGTAGTGCACGTCGTGGTGATAGGGCGCGTCGACGATCACCGTCGGTAGTTGCCGGGAGACCGCGGTGACCACCGCCGGGTGGTCATCGGGCATCGAGTAGGCCAGGAAGCCGTCGACCAGGCTGCGCCGGACCACCCGCACGTCGCGCTCGTGCCGAACCACCCTGCCCTCGTCTGTCGACGACGGCGGGAAGGGCAACAACACCAGCGACAGGTCGGCATCTTCGGCGGCCTGCGAGATGCCCTTGAGCAACATCACCGCCGACGCGTCATCGAAGACGAA
Organism: Mycobacterium sp.; assembly: GCA_040512325.1. Lineage (GTDB taxonomy): Bacteria > Actinomycetota > Actinomycetes > Mycobacteriales > Mycobacteriaceae > Mycobacterium. The sequence continues at coordinate 19,167 of JBEVFK010000066.1, forward strand.
AGACAGTGCCTCACTGAACATCACGCCGATGGCACCGACGATACCGGTACGCAGCGCACGGCCGGTGGGATCAGGCCCGTGGTACCCGAGGTCGGCGGCCACCTGCAGGATACGCACGCGCTGGGCTTCGGACAGCCGGGCGGACTCACCCCGGAAGGCATTGGAGACCGTCGCCGCCGAGACGCCGGCCGCCAACGCCACATCCTTCATCGTGACCACCTGAGAAACCTACCGCACCGGTGTGCCCTTCGACTTGACAGCGCAGCACCGCGCCCCCATTCTGAGGTTAATCGATTTACCTGTTGCCACATTTCCTTCTCCACCACCCGAGGAGCTTCCGCATGCCGACCTACAGAATCGGCCGATCACTGGCGACTTCCGTTGCCGCCCTGGCCTTGACGGCGACATTGGCGGCCTGCGGCTCGAACAGTTCGACGACGCCGAACGCCGCGCCCACCGACACCACGCTGGTCCTGTCGTTCCTCGAGGATCCGGGACAGCCACCGGACCCCGACGTGTTCTACGGCACTCAGGGTCTGCTGCTCACCACCAACACCTACGAAGGCCTGCTCGGCTTCGAATCCGGTACCGCCGAAGCAACTCTGGCCCCGGTACTGGCTACCAGCTGGACCGTCTCCCCCGACAACACGGTCTTCACCTTCCAGCTGCGTGAAGGTGTGACCTTCCACGACGGCACGCCGTTTCGCGCCGACGCGGTCAAGGCCTCCTTCGATCGTCGCACCGCCGTGGACCAGGGCCCCGCCTACATGGTGAGCAACGTCAAATCCGTTGTCGCCGAGGGTGACCATGCCGTCACCGTCACCTTGAACTCACCGGATTCCACATTCCTGTATCAGCTGGCCTCACCCTACGGCCCGAAGATGATGAGCCCGGAGGCGTTGGCCGCCAATGCGGGTGACGACGACGCGCAGGCCTACCTGACGACCACCGATGTCGGCACGGGCCCCTACACCCTGACCCAGGCCGAGGTCGGCGCCCGCTATCAGCTGACCGCCTATGACCAGTACTGGGGCAAGAAGCCGCACTACACGACGGTGGACATTCCGGTGATCTCCGACAGCTCAGCCCAGCAACTCCAGTTGGACACCGGCGAGATCGCGGCCGTGCTGCACGACATCCCGTCCTCCGCCGTCACGTCCTATCAGGACAACGACAAGTTCAGCACCTATGTGCTGCCCACGGCGGTCTCGGACTACCTGTACGTCAACCCGAACACCCCGGTGATGTCCGACGCGAACGTCCGCCAGGCGCTCCTGCAGGCCGTCGACCTGGACTCGCTGGCACAGAACGCCTTCTTCGGCCGCGGTACCAAGGCCAAGCAGATATACCCGGCCAACATCAGCGATCCGCGATATGCCGTGCAGGACATCGAGTTCGACCCCAGCCGTCTCGAAGCTGCCGTCGCCGCCCTACCGGCGGGCACCCGCACCATCACCATCGGCTACGACTCCTCGTCGCCGGACAACCAACAGGTGGCCAGCCTGCTGCAGACCATGGTCGCCCCCTCGGGCCTGACCGCATCGGTGACCGGCTATCCGGCCTCCCAGATCTTCGGCTGGGTGGACAACGCCGACCAGGCGCCCGACATCCTGGTGAACCTCGGATTTCCCGACGCACCCACCCCGTACATGTTCGAGCACATCAACTTCGATCCCGACGGCGGCGTGAACTTCTTCAAGTGCAGCTCACCGGAGATCACCGACTTGATCGCCCGTGGACGGGAAACCGGTGCCATGGAGGACTTTTCGAAGGCCGCCGAAGCTGCGCTGGCGACCGGCTGCTGGATGAATCTGGTGGACGTCTCTGACTTCATGGTGGCGCAGCCCTGGCTCAAGGGCGTCGAAGCGGCACACAACATCGCCATTCCGACCAGCCTGAGCCTCAACGAGCTCTACCAGTGAGTGCCCAGTGGTGGGTCGGGGCGACCATCTACCACGCCTACGTCCGGTCGTTCCAGGATTCCAACGGTGACGGATACGGCGACCTGGGTGGGTTGACCGCACGGATCGACTATCTGGCCGACCTGGGCATCACCGCGCTCTGGCTCTCGCCCATCATGGCCTCACCCGATCATGACTGGGGCTACGACGTGGCCGACTACCTCGACGTGCATCCCGACCTGGGCAGCCTCGCGGAACTGGACGCATTGATCGACGTCTGCGACAGCCACGGCATCCGGCTCATCCTGGACCTGATCCCCAACCACACCAGCGCCGAACACGCGTGGTTCATCGAGGCCCGCTCGTCGCGGTCCTCGCCGAAGCGCGACTACTACGTCTGGGCCGACGCGTTGGCCGACGGCTCGCCGCCCAACAACTGGGTGGACGACACGGGTGAATCGGCCTGGACCTGGGACCAGCCCACCGGGCAGTTCTACATGCACAACTTCCTGGACCTGCAGCCCGATCTGAACTGGTGGAACCCCTTGGTCCACAGGGAGTTCGATGCGATCATCGAGTTCTGGTTGGACCGAGGTGTCGCCGGCTTCCGGATCGACGTGGCCAACGGGCTCTATCACGACCGCGAGCTCCGCGACAATCCACACAACCCCCGCGCGCACATCATGGACACCGAGGTCCAGGGCCGCTACGGCATCGAACACGTCTACAACTTCAACCAGCCCGAAGTGCACGAGGTGTACCGGAACTGGCGCACCCTGGCCGAAAAGCGCACGGAGCCGGCATTGTTGATGGGTGAAACGTGGGTGGCCCGCGTCGACGAACTCGCGCCGTACTACGGTGACGGCGACGAACTGCACCTGGCCCTGAACTTTCCGTTCATCTTCGCGCCGTTTCAACCCCCCGCCCTGGCCCGCGTCGTCGCCGATTGTTTCGCGTCGTTCCCGCCGGGATCGGCCATGGTGTGGGCCGGGTCCAACCACGACCTGCCCAGGGCCGCCACCCGCTGGGCCGACGGTGACCAGCGCCGCGCGCGGTTGGCCCAGACGATCCTGGCGATGCTGCCCGGTACCTACGTCCTGTACTACGGCGACGAACTGGGGATGACCGACAGCGACATTCCGCCCGACCTGCACCGTGATCCACTCACCGCAGGCGGCCTCAACGGTCAGTGGCCCAGGGACAACGCCCGCGCCGCCATGCGCTGGGACGCGTCGGACTCGGGCGGCTTCACCACCGGGACACCGTGGCTGCCCATCCACCCCATCGCCCACCAGAACGTCGCCGATCAGACCGCGGACCCGACCTCGATGCTGTCGCTTGTTCGGGGCCTCATCGCACTCCGCAAGCGCCATCTGGCGGATCCGGACTCGACCTACCGGGCCATCGAAGTCAGCAGCGACAGTTGGGTTTTCGCCAGCGGACCGTTGCGGGTGAGCGCCAACTTCTCCGAACAACCGGTCCCCTACGACGCCACCGGCCATCCGCCGGTCCTGTCCAGCCGGACCGTGGTGGGCTCGGCCACCGGCACGCTCGGGCCATGGGAGGCGGTGGTCAGCTTCGGCTGACCTCGTGTACGTCGTCGGCCAGCGCGCGATAGAGCGGCGCCGTGGCCGCGGTGGTGACGATCGCCAGCGCACACAGTGCCGCGAAGCCGAACGCACTCACCAGGCCCGCCTGGAAACCCACCGAGGCGATGGCGATCTCGGTGACACCACGGCAGTTCAGGAGCACACCGAGCCGGGCCGACGACCGCCACGGCCACCGGTGAAATGCGCCGAACATGACGCCGACGGCCACCTTCGAGGCGACTGCCGCGACCACCAGAGCCGCCAGACATCCCAGCACTGCCCAGCTCGCCTGATCCCGAAGTGCCTGCAGCGGGACCGACATCGCCGAACTGACGAAGAACGCAGGCAACAGCACATCGACCACCGCGGTGAACGTTCGCCGCGGCACCGCGTCGGCGACGCCTGCCGGAAAGAAGAAGCCGGCGATCACAGCGCCGATCGCCGGATGGAAGCCCAGGAACTGCGTCGCTTCGGCACCGGCCAGCGCGGAGCCCGCGAGCACGACCGCCAGCAGACCACCCTGCTGCAGCAGTTCGGTTCGTTCGACGACCCTGGGCACGACGACGGTGACAGCCAGCAGCAGGGCCGCCCCCGCAGCCAGCGCCGGAATCGACACCGCGCTCACGTTGGTGGTGGCGATCACCATGGCGGTCACCAGGATCCAGGCGACTCCGTCGGTGACGACGGCGATACGCAACGCCGACGATGCCACGGGCAGCGATCCGATACCCAGGTCCGCGATGATGGTGACCAGTACCGGTACCGCCGTGACGCCCAGCGCGACGCCGACAAAAAGCCAGCCGTAATGCTCGGTGTGGCCGGGTTTTCCGAGGACGTGGGCGAACGGCAGGGCCGCGAGCGCACAGACGACGATGGGGAGCACGACGCAGGGCACGAGGCGCCAGCCGAACGCGGCGTCGTCCGACCTGCCGAAAGTTCGCAGTTCGGTGCCCACCAGGAACATCAGGAGGAGCAGACCGGCGGTACCGGCTGCTTCGAGCAGGTACCGCGATGTCGGTGGAACCAGGCCGGCCCGAACCGATTCCGGGCACGCAGCGATGGCGGTACCCACCGCGATGCCCAGTGTGATCGGACCGAGAACTCGGGGCTGGCCGATCCGGCGGAACAGATTGCCGGCGATCAGCGAGCCGAGGACCACCACCGCAAGAAGGGTCAACCCTTGCAGCACACTACCGAGCGGCATCGAGGCCTCAGACCACGTGCTTGGGGTGGACGAACGAGGGCATCAGCTGCAACATCGAATGCCCGAGGGCCATGTCCCGCCGATGTTCGACGGGTTCGGAATAGAGATCGGCCAGTGCCGCCGCGCCGAGATTGTGTGGCCCGACGATCCGGTAGCAGGACGGGTTGAAGCTGCCGAACCAGAGCTGGATGAACAGTTTCGGGTTGAGAATCATCTTCCGCATCGGCACCAGGCAGCCGACCTCGCGAGCGAGCGCATCCAGGTACATGATCTGGGACGGAATCGATTCGGTGTGCCGCGGGCTCAACGAGGTCCAGTGCTCTTCCCACTCCTTCTCGCGCCCGATGATCTCGTCGAGATTCTCGGGTAGCTCCTGCTTGCCGCTGCAGACCCGCGCGAAGTAGCGGGCCTGCATCTCGGCGCAGACGGGGATGCCGCCGGAGAAGGGACGGACGAAGCCGATGAACACCGCGCTGCCGTCGTGTTCGGGGTGTAGGAAGTGCTTGTAGAGGTTGCGGACGTTTCCGCCCTTGACCTGGAGATCGCCCACCGAGAGTTCTTCTTTGGTGAAACCCGTGCACAGCACCACGGTGTCGAACTCGCCGACCTCCGAGTTGTGAAAGGTGACCTGGTGGCCGTCCGAGCTCTCGATTCCGGCGTCGTTCAACGAGACTCGGCCCGAGACGATGCTCGGGACGAAACTGACGTTCTTACAGAAGATGACGCGCTGACTCCAGTTCCCGTCCGGGTGCGAGCGGCGATTCCACGTCGTGATCAGCTCCCGGTTGGCCTCATTGTCGAGTGCTCCCACGTCGATCTTCGCCGGGTCGGTGGGCTCACCCAGCGGGTTGACGCCGGGCTCGGGGGCCCGGTTCCTGCGGAGGTGCAGCGCGCCCAGCACCGTCGTGGCGATGCCGTAGACCACCGACATGACGACGAAGAGAGCCTTGGCGAGTGTGCTTCGCCCCCAGAATGATTGGAGTTGCAGCGGATAGCGGGTGGCCCGCCGGTACATCTCGTGATGATGGGCCCGGACAGTGGCGTGGTCGGTGGTCCTGGTGCGGTCCGACACCCGCGGCAGCAGATACGAATAGGACCGGATGGACAGCGTGCAGGTCGCCGCGACGTCACCGATTTCACGGACCAGATCGCCGCCGGATTCCGCGAGGCCGACGATCAGGACTCGCTTGCCGCGGAACCGCTCGTTGTTGCGGTACTCCGAGGAGTGGACGATCTCGCCGGTGAAGTCCTCGAGGCCGGCGATGTTCCGGTTCGGTGTTTTGAACGGTCCGGAACAGATGGCGACCGCACCGAACTCGTGGTCGGCCTCCACACCGTCGCGGCGCACCGTCACGGTCCAGGTGTTGCCCTCCCGAACGACGTTCATCACCTCGCTGCCGAGCTGGATGTGCTGCTGCAGCCCGTAGCGGTCGGCGTAGCCCTTCAGATAGCCGAAGTACTGCGCGCGCGTGTAGAACTTGCGATCCCCTCGGAACGGGTGATCGGAGTAGGCCATCAGTTTCATGGAGATGGTGAGGTGAAGGTTGTCGTAGGCCTTCATCTGGTCGTCATCACCGTCGTGCCGCAGCCAGATCCCGCCGACGTCTGCGTTCTTGTCGAAGCAGACCACCTCATGGCCTTCGTCGAGGAGCTGTTTGATGGTCGTCAGCCCGCACGGACCTGCTCCCACGACACATACCTTCACGTGTACCTCCGAGATTCCCCAACCAGGCCGCAGCCATTGTTGCCGTTAGGCGAGGCTAACCTAGCTTAGGGAACCTATCCATACATGTGAGGTTGCTGGGAGTTCACTGCCAATTGCCCAAAGTCCCTGGCGTGCATCTGTATTGATACAAGCTGGTCACTCTCGCCAGGTGAGCAGTTCGCCGGCCCCCTGGGTCATCACGGTGCCCGGCATGACGCGCAATCGGTGCGGAGTGAGCTTCCAGCCGGCGAACGCGGCCGAGGTGGGCCCGCCCCGCCACGGTTCGATGATCGCCGGGTCATAGCCCACGGGTTCGGGGCCGGTCTTGAACCGCTCCCAGAGTTGCGTGCGTTCGGCGTCGTCGAGCACCCATTCGACCGTGCACTCGGCACTGCAGGTGTCATGGGACGGCGACCAGTAGTTGATCGAGATCTCCGACTGCGCGGCGATGTGCGCCTGTTTGATCGGTGTGGGGCCGACGGCGATCCATCCGGTCAGCTGTGTGCCGTCCCAGTCCCAGATGGGGTGCAGGACACGGCTTCGCGGCCGACCGTCGGCATCGACGGTGGCCACCGAGGCCCCTACGATCGTGTGGGCCATCTCGATGAATGCGGGTGCTATTTGATCGAGTGCGGTCATGCCTCCAAGTTAAACCGGGACTGCGCGCAGCACGTCAGGCAGGCTCGGCAGGAAGTGCGCGGTGGCGAACGCGCGAAGGTCATCGGCGGAGTCCAGCGGCCGGGAACCCGGCAGCAACAACGCCATCATGGCGTAGCGCAAGATGGCGTCGGCCAGTTCGGTGACCACTGTAGGCCCGACCCGCTGCCCGAACCCCGCGGGGAAGATCAGGTCGAGCGCGTCGGCGATGCGCAGCACGGCGGCACCGTAATTTTCGCGGGCCAGTTCCAGCGCCAGTGCCGGTTCGTCGCTGATCAGCTGGTTGAGCACCCGGTGCTTGCGGAACCGCATGATCGCTGAAACGAAGGCTTCGACGTAGTAATTCGACTGCGGCGCTTGATTACTCAGCTCCGCGGCGATGTCGGCACACAGCGCGGCGTTCTCCCGGTCGATCACCGCGGCCACCAGTTCGTCCTTGTTGGCGAACCTGCGGTAGATGGTGGTGCGGCTGACTCCAGCTTTCTTGGCCACGTCATCGAGGGCGACCCGGCGGAATCCATGGCGCTCGAACTGTCCTACCGCCGCGTCGAGAATGGCGGTGGTGGCGGCGTCGGCGTTCACACTGCAGCAGCTTCCCTGGCGAAGCCTGAATTCGCTATCCCGTTGTAGCGCAAGGACATCGGTAGCTTGTTCCACAGCCAGTTGACCGGCGTGGAGCGCCAGAACGCGGCGAAACGCTGGTAGCGGCGCTCCTGCCGGTCGCTCCACGGCAGGCGCAGCGTCGTCCGGGCCTGTGGCGGCATACCGCCGGTGGTCAGGAACGCGACGATCGGGTTTAGCACCGGTGCCAGCACCTTCCACACGAGCGGCGAGACGCCTTTGGGCCGGGGGAATCCTTTGGTGACGTAGCCGACGCTGTAGGTGGCCGACGGATGAGCGATCGTCACCTGGTCGAGCATGCGCTGCCAGTAGGCCTCGAAGTCGGCGTAGGTGGCCGGCATCGGCCGGTCGCTGACGCCATAGCGCCGATACCAGGTCTTGGACTCGAGATACATCTGCTCCTTCTCGGCGTCGGTGAGCCGTTTGACGAAGGTGTCGGCGAAGTAGAAGACCTGATCGAGGAAGGTGGCGTGCGCCCAGAAGTACGTATCGGGATCGAGTGCGTGATAGCGGCGGCCCTGCTGGCCGCCGGCATGCTCGGCGGGCAGGTCGCCTTTGATGTCGTGGTGAAAGTCGCGCACCTGGATGCCGGCGTTCGCGGTGTCCGAGCCGTAGACGGTGCGGAAGATCGGCGGCAATGAACGCTTGATCCGGGCGGCGGTGTCGGCGAAAAACACCGAATGGTCCTGGACACCCTGACCGAGCTCGGCCAGCATCAGCTGCAGCACCCCGGGCCGAGGCCCGATGAGGAACATCCGGTTGTCACCGAAGTAGCGCCAGATCAAGGAGTCCGCGCCCAACGGCAGAGCGTCGGAGTGGGCGTCGGTGTCGCGGTCCGCCAGTTCAGTCACTGCAACAGTGTTACAGATTCTGCACTCTGTACCAACCGGAGCGGGACGAGCGTGCGCAAACCACGGAAAATCGGCGGCGTGTCCGTCGGGGACGCCCCCTCGCGCGCGAGCGTGCTGGGGGTACCCCCAGACGGTCGGCCTCAGTGGAAGCGGCGCAGGCGCAGGCTGTTGGCCACCACGAGAACCGAGGACGCCGCCATCGCGGCCCCGGCGATCATCGGGTTGAGCAGACCGAAGGCCGCCAGCGGAATGGCCGCGGTGTTGTAGGCGAACGCCCAGAACAGGTTCACCCGAATGGTGTGCAGCGTGCGCGTCGACAACCGCAACGCCGTCGGCACCGTCCGCAGGTCGCCGCGCACCAGCGTGATGTCGCCGGCTTCGATCGCGGCGTCGGTACCGGTACCCATCGCCATCCCGATGTCGGCGGTGGCCAGCGCAACCGAATCATTGACGCCGTCGCCGACCATCGCCACCCGCTTACCCGACCGCTGCAGTGCCGCGATGGCCTCTGCCTTGTCGGTGGGCAGCACCCCGGCGATGACGTTCTCCGGCGCGATGCCGATCTCTGCGGCGACCGTCCGGGCGACGGTGGCGTTGTCGCCGGTGAGCAGCACCGGGGTGATGCCCATGGCCTTCAGTTCGGCGACCGCGGCGGCACTGCTCGGTTTCACCACATCGGTCAGCCGGATCGTGCCACGTACCCGGCCACCCCACTTGACGTCGACGCCGGTCCCCGGAGCAGCAGGCGCGGGCGCCAGCAGATCGATGCCGGCGATGGACCCCTCCCGCGACACCGACACTCGCACCCCGTCGATCACACCGGCCACCCCGATGCCAGGCTGGTTGGCGAAGTCGGTGACCTCGGCCAACTCCAGTCCACGCTCCCGCGCGGAGGCGACGATCGCGGCCGCCAGCGGGTGCTCGGAGGCGGCTTCGACGGCGGCGGCCAACCGCAGCACCTCGTCCACGTCCTCGCCGGGACGGACATCGATGTCCCCGACGGTCATCCGACCGGTGGTCACGGTGCCCGTCTTGTCCAGCACCACGGTGTCGATACCGGAGACCGTCTCGAGCACGGTCGGGTCCTTGATCAGCACACCCAGCTGGGCGCCCCGGCCGGTGCCCACCAGGATCGCCGTCGGCGTCGCCAGGCCGAGAGCGCACGGGCAGGCGATGATCAGCACCGCCACCGCCGCGGTGAAGGCGGCCGACACCGCGGCCCCGGCGAGCAGCCAGCCGGCCACGGTCAACACGGCGATCACCAGGACGACGGGGACGAACACCGCGGACACCCGGTCGGCGAGGCGCTGAATCGACGCTTTGCCGTTCTGGGCGTCGGTGACCAGCCGGCCCATCCGGGCCAGCTGCGTGTCGGCGCCGACGTGGTTGGCCCGCACTCGAATTCGGCCGTAGGTGTTGACGGCGCCGCCGAGTACGGCCGATCCCGCTGTCACATCCACCGGTACCGATTCGCCCGTCATCGCCGAGGTGTCCAGGGCCGAGGCGCCGTCGACCACCTCACCATCGGTGGCCACCCGCTCCCCCGGCCGGACCACGAACACGTCGCCCACCTGGAGCTCGGACACCGGCACCCGCACTTCGGTGCCGTCGCGCACGATCACGGCGTCTTTGGCGCCCAACGACAGCAGCGCCCGCAGCGCGGCGCCGGCGGAGCGCTTCGCCTTGGCCTCGGCGTTACGGCCGGCCAACAGGAACACCGTGACGGCGGCGGCCACCTCGAAGTAGACGTGCGCGTGGAAGTGCGGACCCGGGTTGGCGACCACGGTGAACACCGACCACAGGTACGCCGCGAGTGTGCCCAGCGACACCAGGGTGTCCATGGTCGACGCGCCGTGGCGGGCATTGAGCAGGGCTGCCCGGTGGAACGGATAGCCGCCCCAGACCACGATCGGCGTGGCCAGTGCCAGCACCAGCCACTGCCATCCGGTGAACTGCCAGGCCATCACCATCGACAGGATCACCACGGGAACGGCCAGTACAGCCGAACCGATGAGGCGGCTCCGCAGATCGATCTCGTGGATCTCGGCGGCGGGCTCATCTGCGCTCTCACCCGGGGCACGGACTGCCGACGCGTGGTAGCCGGTGGATTCGACCGCGCGGATCAGGTCATCGACGCTGACGGCCGGATCGTGCTCGACGTGTGCACGTTCGACGGCGAGATTGACCGTCGCGTGCACTCCGGCGAGGTCGTTGAGACCACGCTCGACGCGGCCGGCGCACGACGCACACGTCATGCCGCGCAGGTCGAGATCGGTCGCGACGTTGATCACCGAAGGGTTGGACATACTCGCCATGGTACCCCCAGGGGGTATCTGGTCAAGGCCTATCCGCTGGTGCCGTCCCGGCCTCGTCGCCAGCGCGCCACCGCCAGGACGATCAGTACGCCGGCCGCCGTCACCAGCAACAGAGTCAACGACAGCCACGGCGCCCGGAACACCACCGACGTGGTGGCGGGCTCGCCCTCGATGATCGGCGCGACGGTCACCACTTCGCTCACGCTCAACCCGCTGACGACGGCGCCGACCAGCGCCACCGCGGCGAGCGCCACTTCGATGACGGCGCGGCGTCCGGCACTCATGTGGGTGAACCGGTGGAGCCGCCGCGGGCGTCGACCAACTCGGTCAGCGCGGTGCGCAGACCTTGATGCCGCCGCGCCCACGCCTGCACGGTGCGCCCACCCTTGAGCCTGAGACCGATTCCGGTACGGCCGCGTGGCACTCCGGTGAGCTCACCCAACGCCCGGGCCGACTGCCACTTCTCCACCTGCCGCGCGTCGGTGGTCTCGGTCTTCACGACTTCCGGGAGGTCGGCCGGATCGATACCGGCCTTCTTCATCGCCCGGTTGGACAGTGCGCCTGCGTTGTTGAGATGCCGGGTGGAGTAGTAGCCGCGCGAGGTGTTCGACGGCGCCGGGTACACGGCGATGATCTCGTCGACGCCGATGGTCTGGGCGCCTTGGCGCAGGTGGCTGGAGGTCAGCTCGACCGAGGTGTGGATTCGGGCCGCCTTGATCTGCACCCCGAGGAAGGCCGACACCAGCACCAGGAACGCCAGTGGCACCACCAAATTCACCCCGGCACCACTGCTGATCTGGATGAACAGCATGGCCCCCGCCGCGGCAGGTCCGGCCAGCATCCAATACCAGCTGGCGCCGCTCTCGGTGAACAACGGTTCGGCCGAGGGCGCCTCGTCGGACATTTCCTCGTCGGGCGACGGCAGGGAATCAGCCATCGGAGGTCTTCTTCCGGGCAGCGTGTTCGGTGTGCCCGTTGAACCACTCCGTCGCGGCGGGACGGGTGAGGGCCAGCGCCCCGAAGACGATCGGTATCACCGCCACCAGCGCCAGCACGTAATACAGATTGAGAAGCACCGCGGCGGCGACGACGAGCACCGTGATCGAGACGGCGAAGGCGACGGTGGCCCGTTTGTAGCGCGGGTCGCCTTTCCGGGTCTGCCCGGCCAGGAATCCCACCGCGGCCCCCACCACGACCGAGAAGATGCCGGCACCGCGCTGGAAGGTCAGATAACTCTGCAGTTTCTCGTCGCTCATCGCCGGGTCGGCGGCCAGGCGAGCCGCTTCGAAATTCAGCGTCGCGGCCATCAGTCCGTTGATCACCAGCAGGACGGCACCGGCGACCAGCAACCAGAAGGCGATGTTCACCTCTCGTGGGCGTGAGGTGGCCGGAGTTGAGGTCATGGTCGGGTCAGCTTACCTATCCGGTGTGCGCCGAGATCGACGAAATGGCGCGCGGTACTCGAACTTCCGCGCCCCGACGTGAGTTTGGGCGTGCGTGGCTCATCGGGTGAAGAATTCCTGGGAATCCTTGCGGTGCAGCTGATAGATGCCGCCGGCGATCAGCACCGTGCCGACGATCCCGGTGACCGCGAACACCACCGCGGCCACCGTCGGCCGCTCGGCGGCGAACAGGTCGGTGACCACCGAGATGATCGACGCCAGCCCGCCCGCGGTCAGCACCGTGCGGGCCCAGCGGTAGCCGGCCCGCATCAGGAACAGGAACGTCACCACCAGGGCGATCAGGGTGACGATGAACACCGACGAGATCGCGATCAGCAGCCCCGAGCGGTTCACCCCGGTCACGACGCCGACGACGTACCCGACGGTCAGCAACGGCACGGCCAGCACCCACAGCCAGAAGCCGGTATCAACATCGGCAGGCCGGGGCGACTCGGGGGAATCCGGGGCGGGGGGCGGGGGCTGGGTCACGTGAGCCATTCAGTCACTTCGGCTGCCCAATAGGTCAACACGATGTCCGCACCGGCGCGGCGAATACTCACCAGCGACTCCAGCGCGGCGGCCTGCCGATCGATCCAGCCGTTGGCGGCCGCGGCGCAGATCATGGAGTACTCCCCGGAGATCTGGTAGGCGGCAACGGGTACCGGCGAGATGTCCGCGCAGGCCCGCACCACATCGAGATAGCTCATCGCCGGCTTGACCATCACCATGTCGGCGCCCTCGACGATGTCGAGTTCGATCTCGCGCAGCGCTTCCCTGGCATTGCCGCTGTCCTGTTGATAGGTGCGGCGGTCGCCCTGCAGGCTGGAGGAGACAGCTTCGCGGAACGGACCGTAGAACGCCGAGGCGAACTTGGCCGCGTAGGCCAGGATCACGACATCGGAATGGCCTGCGGCGTCCAGTCCGTCGCGGATGGCGGCCACCTGACCGTCCATCATGCCGCTCGGACCCACCACGTGGGCGCCCGATTCGGCTTGCGCCACAGCCAATTTCACGTACTGGTCATTGGTGGCGTCATTGTCGACGCGGCCGCGGGAGTCCAGCACACCGCAGTGCCCGTGATCGGTGAACTCATCCAGGCAGGTATCGGCCATCAGCACGGTGTCGTCGCCCAGATCCTTCGCCAGGTCACGCAGCGCCACGTTGAGGATGCCGTCCGCATCAACACCGACCGACCCGTAGGCGTCCTTGTCCTCGTTGCGCGGGACGCCGAACAGCATCAGCCCGCCCACGCCGGCGGCCACCGCATCGGCGGCAGCCCGGCGCAGCGAGTCCCGGGTGTGCTGGACCACCCCTGGCATCGACGAGATCGCCTTCGGTTCGTCGATGCCGTCCGCCACGAACATCGGCAACACCAGATGCCGTGGCTCCAACGATGTTTCAGCGACGAGCCGGCGCAGGGCCGGCGTCGAGCGCAACCGACGAGGACGCTGCCTGGGATACGACATGCTCAGCGGCGGCGAGACTTCTTACGCGGCGGAGGCAACGCACCCTCGGCACGCAGCCGGGCGGCATGCTCGGCGAGCGCCTCCACCAGCGGACCGACGGCGGCCGTCTCCGGCTGCACATCCACGCGCAACCCGAACTCGGCTGCGGTCTCGGCGGTTTTCGGGCCGATGCACGCAACGATGGTGCGGGCGTGCGGCTTTCCGGCGATGCCGACCAGATTGCGGACCGTCGAACTCGAGGTGAAGCACACCGCGTCGAAACCGCCGGTCTTGATCATCTCGCGGGTCTGCGCCGGCGGCGGGGCCGCCCGCACAGTCCGGTACGCGGTGACGTCCTCGATCTCCCAACCGCGTTCGCGCAGCCCTTCGGCCAGCGTCTCGGTGGCGATGTCGGCGCGCGGCAAGAGCACCCGGTTCACCGGATCGAAGATGTCGTCATACGGCGGGAACTCGTCGAGCAGGCCCACCGAGGACTGCTCACCGGAGGGCACCAGCTCGGGGCTGATCCCGAAGGCCCGCACCCGATCGGCGGTGGCCTCTCCCACACAGGCGATCTTCACGCCGGAGAATGCCCGCGCGTCGAGCCCGAACTCACCGAACTTCTCCCACACCGCACGCACGGCGTTGGTGGAGGTGAACACCACCCACTGGTAGCGGCCGTCGACGAGGCCCTTGACGGCGCGTTCCATCTGCGCCGGGCTGCGTGGCGGTTCGACCGCGATGGTGGGCACCTCGACGGGCAACGCGCCGTGGCTGACCAGGCGATCGCTCATCTCACCGGCCTGATCCTTGGTGCGCGGCACCAGGACGGTCCAGCCGTAGAGTGCGCGGCTCTCCCACCAGTTGAGCTTGGCGCGGTGCTGCACCGTCTTGCCGATCGTCACGATCAGCGGTCCGGTCAGCGGGCCTGCGGGTTCTCCTGCGCCGATCGCGGCACGATCGGTCAGTTCATGAAGGGTGGATTCCACACTGCGTTGCGCGCAGGTGGTGCCGTAGGCGGTGACCACACACGGCGTGGACTCGACGAGCCCGTGTTCGATGAGCGTGCGGGCCGAGTCGGCGAGGTGCTGCGGTGTGGCATGCAGGATCAGCGGACCGGGAGCGGCGGCCAGCGCCGCCCAGTCGACGTCACCGCGTACGTCGGCCACCGTGTGCGACGACCCCAGCGGCAGACCGGCGTAGGTGGGCACCGCCGTGGCGGCAGGCAACCCAGGGACGATCTCGAAGCTCAGTTGGGTCTTGGCCACGGCGCCGACCTCGGCCAGCACGGAATCCACCGACAGCGGATCCCCGGCCACGAGGCGCACCACATCAACGCCGAGACGGGCCTCGTGGGCCAGCAGCTTGGCGACCTCGAGGGGATCGCCCAGTGCGGGACGGATATCGGGTCCGAAGGACACCACCGGTGGCGCGATCTCGACCTCGACCGGGCCCTCGACACCGGCCTGGGGCGCCCCGTTGCGGGACAGCGTGCCGGGATCCGGCGCGGGCGCCGGGCCCGACGCCGGCGGCAACTCGGCGCCGGCGAGTGCCAGCACCTGCTCGGGCACGTCGGGATCGGTGAACACCAAGGCGGCATTCACCAGCACAGAGCGTGCCCGTGTCGTCAGCAGGCCCGGATCACCCGGTCCTGAACCGACGAACAGGATGCGTCCCGGCTTCGGCTTACGGCCTCGACCACTAGCTTGGGGGGTCATCTGACTCCTCGTCCTGCTCTCGCGTGTCCGAAATGAGTTCGCGCGCACCAAGCTCGAACAACTCCGTAGCCACCGAGAGGCCCAACTCCTCGGCGCCATCGGGAGCCCCGATGCCGGACGCACGAATCACGTCAGATCCGTCCACCGCTGCGACGCAACCGCGCAGCGAAAGTTCATCGAAGACGTGACCTTCCTCATCGATCGACTCGACCACATAAGCGATCGCACCGACCGGTGCGGAACATCCCGCCTCCAGCTTGGCGAGCAAGGTTCGCTCCGCGGTGACCGCGACCCGGGTGTCAGCGTCATCCAAGACCGCCAACGTGTTCACCAAGTCGATATCCCCGACACGGCACTCGATCGCCAATGCCCCCTGAGCCGGCGCCGGCAACATCTGTACCGGCTCCAACGTCTCGGTGACAGCATCGAGGCGTCCGATACGGGCCAACCCCGCTCGGGCCACCACGATGGCGTCGAGATCACCGCTGCTTACCCTGTTCAACCTGGTATCTAGGTTGCCTCGTAGGGGGCGAATTTCCAAACCGAGACCCAGTGCTCTAAGCTGCGCCGCCCGCCGCGGGCTGGAAGTTCCGATCACCGAGCCCGCCGGCAACTCCCCCAGGACCAGTCCGTCGCGGGCCACCAGAGCGTCGCGGGCGTCCTCACGAGGCGGTATCGCGGCGATCACGAACCGCGGGTCCTGAGCCGTCGGCAAATCCTTGTAGGAATGCACCGCCAGGTCCACCTCGCCGGCGGCGATCGCTTCCCGCAGGGCCGCGGTGAACACGCCGACCCCGATCTCGGCGATCGGTGCCGACGAGCGGTCACCCGCCGTGGAGATGATCACCAACTCGGCGCGTCGCCCCAGCGCGATCAGGGCGTCCCTGATGAACCCGGCCTGCGTGGTCGCCAGCAGGCTACCGCGGGTGCCGATACGGATAACGGCGTCTTGGTGGGCCAGTGAATTAGCCAAGGATCAACCGGCTGCCTCAGGTTGCGGGCCGTCGTAATCGCTTGGCACGAGCGGCAATTCGCCGGCTGTAGCCACCGCGTCGACGGCGTTGGGGTTCAGTTCGAACAGTTCGCGAAGAGCTTCGGCATAACTGTCGCCGCCGGGAGCGCTGGCCAGTTGCTTGACCCGCACCGTGGGCGCGTGCAGCAGCTTGTCGACCACCCGGCGCACGGTGTTGGCCACCTCGTCGCGGTGGGCGAGGTCCAGCTCGGGCAGCCGGTTGTCCAGGCGCAGCAACTCGGCTTCGACGACATCGGCAGCCCGCTGCCGCAGGGCGGTGACCGTCGGGGTGACCTCCGACATCCGCTGACCGGCGAGGTAGGTGGCAACTTCTGCGGCCACGATGTGCCGCGCGGCATCGGCGTCGGAGGCGGCTGCCCGCGCCGACGGCTCCCGCTGGATGCGGTCCATGTCGACCACCCAGACCCCGGGCAAACCGACCACGGCGGCGTCGACATCCCGGGGCATCCCGAGGTCGCAGATGACCAGCTGGCGGTCCTCCAGCGCTACCCCGAAGTCGTCGGGCCCGGTGCGGTGGGCCAGGGCATGGTGCACGTCAGCCAGTGACACCACCGGACGTACCGCGCCGGTGCTGGTGACCACGACGTCGACGTCGGTGAGCGCCACGGCCACGTCGTCGAGACTGAAGGCCTGTGCCGTCACCCCCTGCTCACGCAGGTTGGCCGCCAGCCGCTCGGCCCGCGGGACCGACCGGTTGAGCACATTGACGGACGTGATCCCGGCCCGAACCAGATGGGCGGCCGACAAGGCCCCCATCGAGCCGGCACCGATGACCGCGGCGCTGCGGCCGGCCAGACCGTCGAGGCGTGCCGCGGCCATGCCCAGCGCCACCGAGACCACCGACGCGCCCGCGGCATCGATGCCTGTCTCGGAATGCACCCGCTTGCCGACCGACAGCGCCCGCTGCGAGAGCTCGTGCAGGGTGCGGCCGACGGTGTGGTTGGCCTCGGCGGAGGCGTATGCGCGCCGGACCTGCCCGAGCACCTGCTGCTCGCCGATGACCGCGGAGTCCAGGCCGGAGGCCACGGAGAACATGTGCTCGACGGCGGCCTCGGCGTATCGCACGTAGGCATATTTGGTCAGGTCGCCCATCGACATCCCGGAGTACTCCGAGAGCACCTGCCCGATGACCGACAAGCCGCCGTGGAAGGCCTCGACCACGGCGTAGATCTCGACCCGGTTGCAGGTGGACAGCACCATCGCCTCGGTCACCAGAGGCGACTGCAGCATCGCATCGACGATCTTCGCCTGATCGGATTCGTCGGTCGAGAGCTGCTCCAGGACCGATACCGGCGCACTGCGGTGCGACACCCCGAACAGCAGGACGCTCACTGTGGCCCGTCCAGTATCCAAGCCCAGGTCATCATGCAGGCAGCTCCCTTGCCGCTAACGGTGAAAAACCTTGCCAAGTTCGGCAGAAACTGTCATTCAAGGTAGTCGCTGCGCTGCAGGTCGCCAAATTGATCGGGGCGTACAGGTAGTCCCTTACTCATGATCCTCGTCACCCGCTCCGCGCGGCCAGGTCAGCCCGCAGCGCAGGTTCGTCGACGTCCCAGTAACTGTGCTCGGCGCCGTCGAGCATCACCACCGGCAGCCGGTCGCCGAATTCGGCCCGCAGGCTGCTGTCGCCTGCGGCCGCCAGCGCGTCGACGTCCACCGTCGACAGCTCGAAATCCAGCTCGGCGGCCAATTGCGCCAAGCGCTCCCGGACCCGGACGCAGATCCCGCAGCCGTCGCGTGTCAGCAATTGCACTTGAGCCCTACTCATCCGAGAGAGTGTCCCACTTGCTTAGTAGGGTGATCGTGCGACGGTCGCGGGGCAGTCGATGCGCAGGAAGGGGGCCGGGATGCTCGGGCGCCACGTAGACGGTGCGCAGGGAGTGGCGGGTGAGGCCAGCGCGAAGCTCGCGTCGGAGGGACGCGCCGAGGGCACTGTCGAGGAACTTCTCGACGCGCCGGTCGACTCACCCCCGCCGCCGTCTGATCTCACCGCCGCAGCGTTCTTCGACGTCGACAACACCCTCGTGCACGGGTCCTCGCTGGTGCACTTCGCCCGCGGTCTGGCGGCCCGGAAGTTCTTCACCTACGGCGACGTACTCGGGTTCGTCTACGCGCAAGCCAAATTCCAGCTCACCGGCCGCGAGAACAGCGACGACGTCGCCGAAGGCAGGCGCAAGGCGCTCGCATTCATCGAGGGCCGCTCCACCGCCGAACTGGTGTCCGTCGGCGAGGAGATCTTCGACGAGATCATCGCCGACAAGATCTGGCCGGGCACCCGCGCACTGGCGCAGATGCATCTCGATGCCGGCCAGCAGGTATGGCTGGTGACCGCCACGCCGTACGAGCTGGCCGCCACCATCGCCGCCCGCCTCGGCCTCACCGGCGCGCTGGGCACCGTCGCCGAATCCGTCGACGGGGTGTTCACCGGCCGACTGGTCGGCGAGATCCTGCACGGTTCCGGCAAGGCCCACGCGGTGCGCGCCCTGGCCATCCGCGAAGGCCTGAACCTGCGCCGCTGCACCGCCTACTCCGACAGCTACAACGACGTCCCGATGCTGACGCTGTGCGGCACGGCCGTCGCCATCAATCCCGACGCCGACCTGCGTGACCTGGCCCGGGAACGCGGCTGGGAGATTCGTGACTTCCGCACCGCCCGCAAGGCGGCCCGCATCGGCGTGCCGTCGGCACTGGCGCTGGGAGCGGCGGGCGGAGCGCTCGCGGCGGTCGCGTCACGTCGGCGCTGACGCGGAGCCACCGAGGCGCACCGGTCTCATTGATAGGCTGCGCCGCTGAGTCCCCTGCAAAAGGAACGTGTCAGAAAACCCATGGCCATTGCTGAAGAGATCATCGGTACCCACTACCGCTTCCACGACAGCTTCGTCGTCGGCCGGGAAAAGATCCGTGAGTACGCCAGTGCGATCAAAGACGACGACCCCGCCCACTTCGACGTGGCGCACGCCCAGGGGCTCGGCTACCCCGGGCTGGTGGCGTCGCTGACGTTCATCGCGGTCGCCGGGCGCCGGGTGCAGCTCGAGATGTTCAAGAATTTCGACGTCGGCATCAACTTGGCGCGGGTCATTCACCGCGACCAGAAGTTGAAGTTCCACCGCCCGATCGTCGCCGGTGACGAACTGTATTTCGACTCCTACCTGGATTCGGTCACGCAGTCGCACGGCGCCGTGATCGCCGAACTGCGCAGCGAGGTCACCGACGCCGAGGGCAAGCCGGTGCTGACCACCATCGTCACGATGCTCGGCGAAGCCGTCAGCGACGAGCACACCGATGCACAGGTTGCGGCAATTGCTTCCCGGATGCGCGGCGAATAGTGTCGGCGGCTATGACGCGGGCCAGCGAGCAACAGAACAAGGGCGACCTGACGCCGCATTTCGAAGACGTCCAGGGGCACTACGACCTGTCTGACGACTTCTTCCGGCTGTTTCTGGATCCCACCCAGACGTACAGCTGCGCGTACTTCGAGCAGGACGATTACACCCTCGAGCAGGCTCAACTCGCGAAGATCGACCTGTCGCTGGGCAAATGCGATCTCAAACCGGGCATGACCTTGCTCGACGTCGGCTGCGGCTGGGGCGCCACCCTGCACCGTGCAGTGGAAAAACACGACGTCAACGTCATCGGCCTCACGCTCAGCGAGAACCAGCACGGGCACGTGCAGAAGCTGTTCGCCGAATCAGAGGTCGTCAGACAGTCCGGTCGCAGCGCCGAGGCGCGTCTGCAGGGTTGGGAAGAATTCGACCAGCCCGTCGACCGGATCGTCTCCATCGGCGCGTTCGAGCACTTCGGCGACGACCGCTACGACGCGTTCTTCGAGAAGGCCTACAAGATCCTGCCTGACGACGGCGTGATGATGCTGCACACCATCGTCAAGCCCAGCGACGCCGAGTTCAAAGAGCGTGGCCTGCCGCTGACGATGACGAAGCTCAAGTTCTTCAAATTCATCATGGACGAGATCTTCCCGGGTGGACGGTTGCCGTTCGTCTCGGTGGTCGAGGAGCACGCGGTCAAGGCCGGCTTCACGGTGCAGCGCGTACAGCCGCTGCGGCTGCACTACGCCCGCACCCTGGAGATCTGGGCCGCCGCCCTGGAGGCGCGCAAGGACGAGGCCATCGCGATTCAGTCGCAGGTGGTCTACGACCGGTACATGCGCTACCTGACGGGCTGCGCGGAGCTGTTCACCGAGGGCTACACCGACGTCTGCCAGTTCACCCTCACCAAGGGCCGCTAGAGCCCGTTCGGGACTTCGCCGCTGCGCCGGCGTGGAGTTGATTCACGCCCGCCGCGAGACGGCGTGGGTGAACTCCACGGTCACGGGCAGGCCCCTCGGGGGTTGTCAGCCGAAGAACATGTTGCGACGGCCGGCCAGCAGTTGATAGAGCGTCTGCTGGATGGTCTCGCGGACGTGGTCGGTGAGTTCGAACGTCACCATCGGATCGTCGGCGGCGGAGTCGTCGTAGTCCGCGGTCTCGATCGGGGTACCGAACGCGATGTGCCACTTCGACGGCAACGGCACCAACCCCAGCGGCCCCGCCAGCGGGAACAACGGGGTGACGGGGAAGTACGGCAGTCCGAGCAGGCGCGCCAGAAACTTCACGTCGGTGAGCATGGGGTAGATCTCTTCGGAGCCGACGATGGAGCACGGCACGATAGGCGCCTTGGTGCGCAACGCCGCGGAGACGAAACCGCCACGGCCGAACCGCTGCAGCTTGTAGCGATCCTCGAAGTGTTTGCCGAGTCCCTTGTAGCCCTCGGGGAACACCGCCGTCAGCTCTCCCCCGGCCAACAATCGGTGGGCGTCGGCCGTGCACGCCATGGTGTGCCCGGCTTTCCTGGCGGCGTGCCCGAGAACAGGCAGGTCGAACACCATGTCGGCGGCCAGAAGTCGCAGATCACGGTGGGCGGGGTGGTGATCGTGCACAGCGACCGAGGCCATCAATCCGTCGAAGGGCAGCACTCCCGCGTGGTTGGCCACCACCAGAGCTGCGCCCGTCTCCGGCAAGTTCTCGATGCCGCTGACCTCGACCCGGAACCAAGACTGAAAGAAGAATCTCAGCAAAGGCAGGAAGACGTTGTCGTTGAGGTGTGCATCAAAACCGAAGTCGTCGACGAGGTAGTCGCCGGTGAACCGCTTACGGGCGAACTCGGCAACGGCGGCGATGCGCTGGACGAGCTCGTTGGGGCTGCTGTCGTCGAGCGGGGAAGCGCCGGCACCGTTGCGGTGCGCATCGATTTCGCGGACCACGGCCGCCATCTGTTCGGCCGAAGCCCGGTTGTCTGGATCGGAGATCAACGACGGGTGCCGCCGCGCTGCGTCCGCGCGCAGACCGGCCCGCCGCGCAGCTGCGGCTCGACTCGAATTCCCATGCAGCGGAATAACTTTCGCCCGCGGCTCACTCGAAACCATGGACAACCTCTCCCCGCCTCTTTGAATACATTTCTAGCTCCCCCAGCGCTGGGCTGCCGCCACAGCACGACTCTCCACAGAGCGTACCCATCGAGGGTCGATTATCGGAGTCAAACCTCGTCCGCGCACGTAATCATCGAAGGCCTCGACGGTGGTCCACTTGGGTTCGTAGCCAAGCTCGGTGCGCATGCGGGTGGTGTCCATGACGCGGCCGTAGCTCATGTACGCGAGTTGGTCGCGGTTGAACTCGGTACCGCTGGTGGCCCGCAACAGCGAATCCATGATGCGTACACCCAGGGTCGGCAGCGGCAAACCGAGCCGGCCCGACCGGCGGATCGCCTGCGACATCATGATGATGCCGCTGGCCCCTACGTTGAACGTTCCCGGCTTTCCGGCCATGGTCGCGCGTTCCAGTGCCCCCAGCGCGTCCTGCTCGTGCAGAAGCTGCAGGCGGGCGTCGCGACCCACCACGTTGGGCACCACCGGGCCGGCCAGATAACGCGACAGCGCCGTGTCCATCGCCGGGCCGATCATGTTGGCCAGCCGCAGCAGCGTCACCGCGATATCGGGCCGACGTCGGCCGAGACCACGGGCATAACCCTCGATGTCGATGCTGTCGCGGGCGAAGCCGTCACTGGGCGGCCTCTTGCTGCTGCTGTCTTCGGTGAACATCACCGGGTCGTGCGGACTGGAGCCGTACACCTCAGAAGTGGATTTCAGCACCACCCGCCGCACCGACGGCGCCTTCTGGCACGCGGCGAACAGCTGCATGGCACCCATCACGTTGAATTCCTTCAACGTGGCGCGCACACCTGAACGGGGTGCGTACGACGCGGCGGCGGCGTGCACCACGGTGTCGACGTCGCCATTGCGAATCACCTTGGCGATGAACGGATTCCGGATGTCGGCGCGGACGAACTCCGCACGGCCCATTCGCCGCAGGAGGTCCTTGCTCGGCGCCACAGCGTCCACCGCGATCACACGGTCGATCGAGGGGTTGGCCGCCAGTCGCGCTGTCAGATACCCACCCAGAAACCGGCACGCTCCAGTGACAAGCACGACTTTCGGAGGTTGCGGAGGGTTTCTGGGACCGCCGGTGTCACGATCGCCGCCCGAATCCATCCAGCCAGGTTACCGGCCGGTTGTGTCGCAGGCATCAATTACCGGCGACCGCCAGGAAACACACGACATCTACACAGAACGGATGCGGGGCCCTCAGAGCGAGTCGGAGAGACTCAGAGGAGCCCCGCATCAGTCATGGGACTACTGCCGGGTGTTTTGTCCAACTCCTCGACGGGACCTCATATCTCGGCCCCGCAGCGGTCGTCGGACTGATACCGAATTTGTCCAACTCCTCCTCGGGACCTCGTACCTCGGTCCCGCATCGGTCGTCGGACTACTTGCCCAATTTTCTACGCTGAACCCGTGTACGACGCAGCAGCTTGCGATGCTTCTTCTTCGACATGCGCTTGCGCCGCTTCTTGATGACTGAACCCATTAAATCCGCAACCTACCTACCAAGGCGCTGCCGAGACCGAAACCCACGGACGATCCCGCGAGTGCCGATAGCCCGGCGCGCACACTGACACGACAGAACCTGGCCACCTTACCGAAAGGTTGGCCTTCGAACGAAAACAGGGCGTACTGCCCTGTTTTCCGCCGGCTGATCAGCCGGCGTCGAAGTACGAGGTTTCCAACAGATCGTGAACCGCTTTCGCGTGCACACGGAAAGAGCGACCGACGCGTACCGCAGGCAGCTCACCGTTGTGCACAAGTCGGTACACCGTCATCTTGCTGACCCGCATGAGCCCGGCAACTTCAGCGACGGTCAGGAACTGAGTCCTGGCGGCCGGTTGGCCGTCAGAGGCTCCACCGTCCCGCTTACCGCTCGCTGAATCCCGTGCCGATGGCCCGTTCATAGACGTCATCGCAACCCAATCAATTCAGGCACGGGCCGTTCCAGCGGCTTCCCCTCCGCTGGCACGAACACGCGCTTACAACGAGGAGAATAGCGGGGCGGATGGGGTTACTGCGACGGGTGTGGGGTAATCCAAGAAAACTTCTTGAACTACTCTGATGTAATTCCTAGCTGTTCAGAGCGCTTTTTGGCGGCTTCGACGGCTTGGGCCACCGCGGCCCGCAAACCTCCGCGCTCGAGCTCGCGCAGTCCGGCCGCCGTGGTGCCCCCCGGTGAGGTGACGGTTGCCCGGAGCTGGGCAGCGGTGGTGTCGACACCGACTCCGAGGGCCGCTCCGGGGCCCCCTTCCGAGACCGCGCGGCGGTCGTCGTCGATCTGTTCCAGCAACATCGCCGCCGAGCCCGCCATCGTTTGCACAGCGAGGTTCGTGGCCACCGATCGGTGCAGGCCGGCATCGACCGCTGCGTCGACCAACGCCTCGACCATCAGGAAAAAGTAGGCAGGTCCGGAGCCCGACACGGCCGTCACCGCGTCCAGCTGGCTTTCGGCGACCGTCAGCACACCGCCCACGCAGTCGAACAGCGCGGCCACATCCCTGAGCTGTTCCACCGACGCGAACCTGCCCCGGGCGATCGCGGTCACACCGGCCCCGACGAGCGCGGGCGCATTCGGCATCGCCCGAACCACCGGGGATCCCGCGGGCAGCCGTGATTCGTAGAACGCCGTCGACACCCCCGCCGCGATCGTCACGAACAACTGCTCGACGCTGTGCGAGTCCGCCTGCGACGCCGCCTCGGCGACCTCGGAGACCACTGACTCCACATCACTGGGCTTGACGGCGATCACCACGAACTGGGCGTGCTCGGCGGCATCGGCCACCGAGGTCACCCGCACCGAATATTTTTCCGCCAGGAACTTGGCCCGCTCGGGCATGCGCTCGGCCACCACGAGGTCCTTGACCTGTCGACCCGCCCGAAGCAGGCCGGCCAGCAGCGCCTCGCCCATGTTTCCGCCACCGATAATCGCGATTCTTGCCATGGGGGGCACCCTAACGGGTGCACCCGAACCGGCAGCCTCAGCACAGGCCCGGGTGACACGCGCCACGAATCGCGGCGCTACTTGCCCCAGTCCTTGGCCGGCACCAAGGCGAGTTGACGCGACTGCGCCACGATCCGGTCCTCACAATCGACCACCAGGTAATCCTGGTCGAACCACTGCTGACCGATCTGGGACGTGGTGGACAGCACCCGCAACCACCCGTCGGCGGGCCGGCTGCGCAGGTAGGCGGTCAACTGCACCGTCGGCGCCCACCCCCGGCGACCCACCGCGAACGTCATGGGCGCCGAGATGTCCCCGCACAGTAGCGCGAACAACAGATCGGGTGCCTCGTCGCGGGGCCGCACCCAGATCCGGGTCCTGGGCGTGCCGCCGTGAGCGCCGGACATCAGGCTGGTCAGGTCCGGGCGGATATCGCAGCCGGCGGCCAGATGGTTGATGTCGCCCAGGAGGTGGCCGGGCCCGATGGCGGCGACGTCCGGCGGTGGCTCCGCGCTCATCACGGCCGGCACCGGATTCACCTCCAGCAGGGGCGCCACGTGATCTTCGGGTGCGCCCAGGGTGACGGCCGCCCGCACCGCCACCCGGCCACCCTGCGTGAGGTCGACGTCGACGAGGCTCACCGTCCGGCCCCGCTTGCGAATCGTGGCCACCACCTCGACCGGTCCCGGGTCCGGGGCGAAGAGATAGTTGGCCGACACGACCACCGGTTCGGCGTCGCCGTCTCCGGAACCGGAGCCCACGGCCAGTCCTGCCGCCTTGGCGCACAACGCCAGCATCACGCCGCCGTGGATCTTGGGGCCGATGGTCCAGTGCTCGTTGAGGTCGCCATCAAAAATGTGCGACACCGTGGTGTCCCCGGTCTGCGAGACCGCTCGCAGTGTCATGGCATGGGAGAACAACGGGGAGGCGGTCATCAGATCTCTCTCGGCTGCCTGCGAAGGCGTCAGCGCAGTAGATGTGTGCGGGCGAACACCAGGGATTCGGTCAGCAGGGTCTCCCGCTCGGCAACCGACCTGGCACCTGAGGTGGTGATCTCCAGAATCACATGCCCGGCGAAGTCGCTCGCGGCCAGCATCTGGCAGACCTCGACGGTGGGCTGGGTACCGCGGCCGGGTACCAGGTGCTCGTCGGCGGCGGCGCCGTTGCCGTCGCACAGGTGCAGATGCACCAGGCCCTCGCCCATCCGCTGCGCCATGTCGATGGCATCGGTGCCTGCGGTGGCCGTGTGCGACAGATCGAGGGTGTAGTGCGCGTGCTCACCGTCGAGCGGGTCATACGACGGGGCGAACGCCGAGATACCCACCCCCGGTCGTCCGCCGCGTTTGCGCATCCGTTCGATCGACGGTTGGCCGGTGCCGAAGAACCGGTCCGTCCGGAACGGGAACATGTTCTCCACGGCCACCAGGACGTCGCTGCCGGCCTCCAGCTCGGCCACCTGCTCACTGAACCCTTCGGCGTACCGCCGTTGCCAGCGAAAGGGCGGGTGCACGACGACGGTCTGCGCGCCGAGCTGCTCGGCGGCGCGCACACTGCGCTCCAGCTTGGAGATCGGATTGGCGCCCCAGACCCGCTGCGAGATCAGCAGGCACGGAGCGTGCACCGACAGCACCGGCATCGAGTAGCGCCGCGACAGGGTCTCGATGGCGGCGATGTCCTGGCTGACTGCTTCGGCCCAGACCATCAGTTCCACACCGTCGTAGCCCAGGCGTGCGGCGTACTCGAACGCGGCCTCGGTCCGCAGCGGATAGACCGAGGCCGTAGAGAGACCGACCTTGATGGCGGGACGCACCTGTTATCGCCTGGGCAGCGCTCAGCTCGCCTGCAACAGCGCCAGCGGCCCGAACGTCACCAGAGCCCCCACCGCCACCGCCGTCAGCGTGCTGCCGATGTCTTCGGTTTTACGGACCACTCTCACGCCTACGACCAAGCCGAGGATCACCAGCACACCGAGAATCAGAGCGACGATGCTCTGCCATCTCCACAGCTGGTCGAATGCGATGAACAGACCGGCTCCGAAGACCACCGCAACGATGGACTGGGCGGCGATCAGCAGCCCCCGCACCACCAGCTGGCCGCGCGACGCCCGGTCCGCCGTGTCCCCGGGGACCACGGTCCGGGTGCTGTCGTCGTCATCGTCGAGCGCCTCGGCGGCCTCGAGCTCTTCGCCGACGGCCAGCTCGGCATCGTCGGCGCCACGCCGGGCGAGGTCGTCGGCCACCGTCTGTCCGCCGAACAGCGGGCCGCTGGTGGCGCGCAGGTACGTCTGCAGAGACGAGGAGTCGCCGATGCCCAGTTCATCGGGCTGCTCGTCGGCTTCGCGCAGGTCGGTGTCCAGCGCCGGATCCAGCTCGGAGGTGATGGACGGATCGGCATCGAGCGTCTCGTCGACCATCGGGTCGGGACTCATCAGCTCAGCGCCGGCCACTGCGGGGGTGCCCCGGACCCCGTTGCGTTGCGCGCCCTTGCGGACGGGCAGCGGGTAGTGGCTGCGCTCGGGCGTGCCGGCCTTGCCGCGGCGCGCCACCGGCTGCTCGGCGAGCTCCGGAGGCGTCGTCTGCGCGACGACCGATGAACTGCCGTTGCCGGTTGGTGCGGGTTCGGGTGCGTCAGGTGCCGGTACCTGTTCCGGGGCGAAGTCAGCGGCGGGCTCGCCGGTGACGTCGGCCTGCTCCTCGACCTCGTCGGGGGTCACCGGCGGCACGGGTTCGGGGGCGCGGGGCTCATCCCGCACGATCGGGAGCTCCCCGGTGCGCACGATCGGGATTTCGCCGGTGAGTTCGGCGACGGTCACCGCGTCGCTGTTACCGCGGCGACGCCGACGGCGCCCACCGCTGGGCGGGGCCGCACCGATGGTGCCATTTCTGGCCAGCAGCTCGGCCACCGAGATGGGCCGGGTACCGGCTTCGCTGTCGTCTGGTCCAGTCATCGTCTGTTGTTGCCTCTCGAACGGCCGTCACGCCGGTCATCGGTGCGCCTTCCAGCATCCCCTACCGGAGTTTCCACCAGGGCGGTGCCATCCGCCTCGCTGTCGAGCTTGCGCAGGATGAGGCCCTCTCGCAGCGCCCACGGGCAGAGGTCCACCGACTCGATCGACAACGCTCGCATGGTCGCCTCAGCCACCAGCGCGCCTGCCACGATCTGGGGGGCGCGCTCGGTGCTCACTCCTTCCAACTCGGCACGGTCAGCCGAGGTCATCCTAGAGATGAACGCTATGAGCTGCCTGAGACCGTTGGCCGTGAGCGTGCGCTTCACCCGCGGTCCGGCACCCGAGGGTGCGGCACCGGTGAGCCGGGCCAGCGAACGGAACGTCTTCGACGTCGCGACCGCGAGGTCCTGGGGACCCGCCTTGAGCAACGCGCCGCTGGCTTCGGCCAACTCCGTGTCGAGCCAGTCCCGCAGCATCGCGACGGTGCGCCTGCTCGGCGGATCGTCGGGCAGCCACTCCCTGGTCAGCCGTCCGGCTCCCAACGGCAGCGACAACGCCACCTCGGGCTCCTCGTCCACACCGGTGGACAACTCCAGCGAGCCACCGCCGAGGTCGATGTTGATGATGCGGCCCGCGCTCCAGCCGTACCAGCGGCGCACCGCGAGAAAAGTCAGTCGGGATTCGTGGACGCCGGAGAGCACCTGCAGCGCCACCCCGGTCTCCGCACGCACCCGGGCGATCAGGTCCTCGGAATTGGTGGCATCGCGTACCGCCGAGGTGGCGAAGGCCATCAGCTCGGCACATCCGGAGCTGGCGGCGATCCGGGCGAACTCGTCGATGGTGGACACCAGTTTGTCGGCGCCCTTGCGGGTGATCTTGCCCGAGTTGTCGATCGCTTCGGCCAACCGCAAAGCGGACTTGGTGGAGCTCATCGGGGTCGGGTGCCCGCCGCGGCGAGCGTCGACTACCAACAGGTGAACAGTGTTGCTGCCCACGTCGAGCACGCCCAATCGCACGTGCTCAACCTATCCCAACCCACAGGCCGTCACCGCAACCCGAGTTATCGGCGCGGCAGGAATGTCGTGCACGGCCCGACACCGCGGTTTCGTCTACCGTTTGTCGGGTGACAGCCTGGCACCCCGACCACCCCGGTGAAGTCGACCTGGGTTTCCCCCGCGAGTGGGTGGAGTTCTACGACCCCGACAACGACGAACACCTGATCGCCGCCGATCTGACCTGGCTGTTGTCGCGGTGGACGTGCGTGTTCGGCACCCCGGCGTGTCAGGGCACCGTCGCCGACCGGCCCGACGACGGCTGCTGTTCGCATGGCGCCTTCCTCTCCGACGACGACGACCGCGCGATGCTCGATGACGCGGTGAAAAAACTCACCGCCGAGGACTGGCAGTTCCGCGACAAGGGTTTGGGCCGCAAGGGCTATCTCGAGATGGACGAGTACGACGACAAACCCAATCTGCGCACCCGGAAATACAAGGGTGCGTGCATTTTCCTGAACCGGCCGGGGTTCGAGGCGGGCATCGGCTGTGCCCTGCACAGCAAGGCACTCAAGCTGGGTGTCGAACCGTTGACCATGAAACCCGAGGTGTGCTGGCAGCTACCGATCCGGCGCACCCAGGACTGGGTCACCCGACCCGACGGCGTGGACATCCTCAAGACCACCATCACCGAATACGACCGTCGCGGTTGGGGTTCCGGCGGCGAGGACCTGCACTGGTACTGCACCGGCGACCCGGCCGCCCATGTGGGCGCCAAGCAGGTGTACCTGTCCTACGCCCCCGAGCTCACCGAACTGCTCGGCGAGAAGGCCTACGCCGAACTGGCCGCAATGTGCAAGCGCCGCAGCGGGTTGGGACTGATCGCAGTGCACCCGGCCACCCGCGCGGCCGAGTCGCACTAACCTTCCAGCTTGTAACCGAGACCACGCACCGTCACCAAGTGCACCGGGTTGGCGGGGTCGGCCTCGATCTTGCTGCGCAGCCGTTTCACGTGCACGTCGAGGGTCTTGGTGTCACCCACATAATCGGCACCCCACACCCGGTCGATCAACTGACCGCGGGTGAGCACCCGGCCGCTGTTGCGCATCAGGTATTCGAGCAGATCGAATTCCTTGAGCGGCAAGGTGATCGGCCTGCTGTTGACGCTCACCACGTGACGTTCGACGTCCATGCGCACCGGCCCCGCCTCGAGCACCCCGTCGGCGAGTCCGAGATCGTCGTTGTCGCCGCCCCGGCGCAGCACCGCCCGGATCCTGGCGATCAGTTCGCGGGCGGAGTACGGCTTGGTCACGTAATCATCGGCCCCGAGTTCCAGACCCACCACCTTGTCGATCTCACTGTCACGCGCGGTGACCATGATCACCGGCACACTCGATCGGGTCCGCAGTTGCTTGCAGACGTCGGTGCCCGACATGCCGGGCAGCATCAGGTCCAGCAGGACGATATCGGCACCGGCACGGTCGAACTCAGCGAGTGCGGACGGACCGTCTGTCACCACAGTGGCCTCGAATCCTTCCCTGCGCAGCAGGAAAGCCAAGGGATCGGCAAGCGACTCTTCGTCTTCCACGATCAACACACTGGTCATCGACGTCCTCTTTCTCTCGGTCAGCGATGCTGACGCGTTGTCGTCAAGCGCGGAAATCATTCGTCGTCGTCATCAAAATCACTGTCGATGTCGGGCCCTACATAGGCCGGAATCGCCAGCGTGAAAGTCGATCCGGTGCCCGGCTGACTCCACAGCCGGATCGTTCCATTGTGGTTGGCGGCAACATGTTTGACGATCGCCAATCCCAGCCCTGTCCCGCCGGTCTCCCGGGAGCGCGCCTTGTCGACGCGGAAGAATCGCTCGAACACCCGCTCCTGATCGGCGCGCGCGATGCCGATCCCGCGGTCGGTGACCGCGATCTCGACGTTGTCGCCGCGCCGGCGCCGACTCACCGAGACGGTGGATCCGTGCGGCGAGTAGGCGATCGCGTTGGAGATCAGGTTGGCCAATGCAGTCGCCAGCAGCGTCTGGTCCCCCAGCACCCGTAGGCCACTCGGCGCGTCGGTGGTGACGTCGATGTCGGCGTTGTCGGCAGCCACTTTGTAGCGCGAAAGCGCTTCGGAGACAACGGTGTCGACCTCGACCGGCTCCAGATCGGGCAGCCGTTCGGCGCCCTGGAGCCGGGACAGCGCGATCAGTTCGCCCACCATGTTCGCCAGCCGGTTCGATTCGGCGAGCACCTTGCCACCGAAGCGCCGGACTATCTCCGGGTCCTCGGGGGAGGCCAGCAGCGCTTCGGCCAGCACACCCATCGCACCGACCGGCGTCTTCAACTCGTGGCTGACATTGGCGACGAAATCCCGGCGAGTCGCTTCCATCCTGGCGAGCTCGGACTGATCCTCGACGTAGATCACCGCGAACCGGCTGTCCTCCTGCGTCAGCAGTCGCACGTGCCCGCGGACCGCCAAGCCCGACCGTCCGGATCCGGTGGGGCGACGCGGCGACAGATCCACCTGCCCGTCCTCGCCGGTGGCCAGGGTGCGTTGGGCGGCCTGCCAGGCCCGGTCGTCGAGCAAACGGTCCTTGATCAAACCCAGTTCGGCGGCCAGGTCGTTCATGAACACCACGTCCCGGTGGATGTCGACGACGACGACCCCGACCGGAGCCAGCGACACGATGCGCTGCAACATCTGCGAGACGGTGATGCCGGAGGCCAGGGTGGCAGCACGCCTGCGCCGTTCCAGAACTCGCGGCATCAGCGCGATCCCCACCGCTATGCCCGCTGCCAAGGCGACCAGGGCACAGACCCCGGCGATCACCACCGCCGACAGCACACTCACGCGAAAATCGTACGCATCGAGTGAACGCCATCCCAGCAGCGTGCGGCCAATTCGGGACAAGTCACACAGTCACGTCCAGGTGTTTCATCTACCGTTCACCCGCGTTCAACTGGAGTTCGCCCGCTGCTTGCCGGGCGCCGACCTAGGTTATTTGGCGCCCTGGCTGGCGACGGCTGCCGCACCGGCGGCGGCAGCTTCCGGATCGAGGTACGTCCCGCCGGCGATGCGCGGCTTGAGGTCGCCATCGAGGTCGTAGCGCAGTGGGATGCCCGTGGGGATGTTCAGGCCCACGATGTCGTCATCGGAGATGCCGTCGAGGTACTTGACCAGCGCACGCAGCGAGTTGCCGTGCGCAGCGATCAAGACGGTCTTACCCCCCTTGAGATCGGGCACGATGGTTTCTTCGAAGTACGGCACGAAGCGCGCCACCACGTCGGCGAGGCATTCGGTGAGCGGCCCGCCGTCGATGTCGGCGTAGCGCGGGTCGGCGTCCTGGCTGAACTCGCTGCCCTTCTCGATGGGCGGCGGCGGGGTGTCGTAGCTGCGGCGCCAGGACATGAACTGCTCTTCGCCGTACTTTTCCTTGGTCTCGGCCTTGTTGAGACCCTGCAGCGCACCGTAGTGGCGTTCGTTGAGGCGCCAGTGGCGATGCACCGGGATCCAATGACGATCGGCGGCGTCCAGCGCCAGGTTCGCGGTGGTGATGGCGCGGCGCATCAGCGAGGTGTAGAGCACGTCCGGCAGGACGCCTTCTTCGACGAGCAGCTGGCCGCAGCGCACGGCCTCTGCCCTGCCCTTCTCGGTCAGATCGACGTCCACCCAACCGGTGAACAAGTTGAGCGCATTCCATTCGCTCTCGCCGTGACGGAGCAGGACCAGGGTCGAATCAGCCATGGCGCCAGTCTCTCACGGGCGCGGTTGGCCGTCCTCGTCTGCGTCGATCAGATGTTGAAAGGCATCCAGGTTCTTCAGCGACTCACCACGCGACACCCGCCACGCCCATTCCTTCTGGATGGACGTGCGAAAACCCAGTTCCAGCAACGTGTTGAAGTCCTGGTCGACGGCCTCGAGCACCTGCCCGAGCACCCGGTCGATCTCGTCGGCGGTGACGGACTCCAGTGCCATCCGCCCCACCAGATAGATGTCGCCCACGTTGTCGAGGGTGTAGGCGACGCCGTAGAGCCTGCGGTTGCGCTTGAGCAGGTATTTGTAGACGCCTTCGAAGTTCTCGTCGGGCTGCCTGCAGACGAAGGCCTCCACCCGCACCGAATGCTCACCGATGCTCAGGATGGTGTTGGTCTTGAGCTTGCGCTCACCCGGTAGCTCGACGATGAGTCCGGGCAGGCCGCCGTGGGCACCCTCGTGGCGGGTGTGGACCAGCTCGCGATCGTCGAGCGCCGCCTCGATGAGGTCGTAGATGCTCAAAGCTTGACCCCGCGCCTGCGACTCCAGCGGCGGGCCCCGCGGCGCGGACTCAGCTCGCGGGCCGGCGGGCGCTGGTGCGTGCGTGAGTAGTCGCTGATGGCACGACCGTAGGCGGCGAGCAGATCGTCGACCGTGCGGTCCCAGGAGAATCCCGAGGCGTGCGCGACGGCCGCCCGACTCATCTGCTGCAGGTCGCCGGCCAGCAGGGTATCGATCGTGGTCGCCCACTGCTCCGGCTCGTGCCCGGCCACCAGGGCGCCGGTGACACCGTCGCACACCGCCACCGGCAGACCACCGACCGCGGCCGCCACCACCGGCGTCCCGCAGGCCTGGGCTTCGACGGCGACGAGGCCGAAGGACTCCGAGTAGCTGGGCACGGCCACCAGATCCGCGGCGCGATACACGCCGACCAGCTGATCACGCGATTGTGGCGGCAGGAAGGTCACCCGGTCCGAGATACCCAGTTCGGCAGCCAGCGCCACCAGCCCGTTGGGCGCGGCCAGCCCGCTGCCCGAGGGACCACCGGCGATGACCACCCGCACCCGCGGCAGCAGCGCCGCGGCGCGCAACAACACGTCGGGCGCCTTCAGCGGCTGGATCCGGCCGACGAACGCCACCGTCGGCGCGTCGGGGTCGAGACCGAGCACCGCCCGCGCGGCTTGCTTGGAGCCGGGCCGAAACGTCGCCAGGTCCACACCGGGATGCACGACGTCGATGCGGTCCGGATCGGCGTGGTGCAGCGCGACGAGCTGACGGGCTTCGTCCTCGGTGTTGGCGATCAGCCGGTCCGCCTCGTCGACCACCTGCTGCTCACCGACGGCCCGCAGCGGCGGTTCCGGGGCATCCCCGGCGGCCAGGGCGGCGTTCTTGACCGCGGCCAGGGTGTGCGCGGTGTGCACCAGCGGCACGGCCCAACGGTCGCGGGCCAGCCAGCCGACCTGTCCGGACAGCCAGTAATGGCTGTGCACGATGTCGTAATAGCCGGGTTCGTGGGTGGCTTCGGCGCGCAGGACTCCGGCGGTGAAAGCGCACAACTGGGTGGGCAGGTCGTACTTGTCGAGGCCTTCGAACGGCCCGGCGACCACGTTGCGGACGGTCACGCCGGGCGCCACCTGCACCACGGGTTCGTCGGACGAGGAGGTGGCCCGGGTGAAGATCTCCACTTCCACCCCCCGCCGCGCCAGATGCAGAGCACTCTGCATGACATAGACGTTCATTCCACCCGCATCGCCGGTTCCCGGTTGGGCCAAGGGTGAGGTGTGGACGGACAACAGGGCGACGCGCACACACCCATACTTACACTGCGCCGGGGACGTGGGGCTCTCGCCCGGTCGGCGCCGCGGTTACGCGGAGGCTTCCGGGGTGGTGAGCACCCGGGCACTGGTGGCAGAACGCCGCATCGCGGCCAGCGGATCGGTGTACAGCCCGCCCAGCGACACGATGCCCGCACCGGCTTCCTGCACCCGGTTGCCGAAGACACTGACCCGGATATCGCGCGCCGGCAACACCGACCGGGACGTGAAGGCCGCTTCCACGTCTGCCATCGCTTCGGGGTACTCGGTGAAAGCCTGACCACCGACCACCAGATCGTCGGGGTTGAGCAGGTCACGCAGCAACGCGACGGCTTCGCCGAGCACGCGGGCCCGCTCGGTGAGCAACTCCTGGGCCCGCTCATTGCCTTCGCGGGCCGCCTTGAGCACACCGGCCATGGTCCCCTGCTCAGTGACGATGCCGAACCGGCGCGCCGCGTTCACCACGGCTTCGTCGCTGACGGTCGACTCGAGAAGGCCGGAGCCACCGAGCAATTCGGAGTGGGCGGGCAGATTGGCGATGGTGCCGGGGCCGCTGACCGGGCTGTGCACGCGGCCACCGATCACCAGCGCGTAGCCGACCGTCTCGCGGGCGTACACATAGAGGCTGGTGGCGGCCGGGGTGGCGAATCTGCGCATCCCCAGCAGCAATTCGGCGCCTGCCATGGCGTCGACGTGAGCGGCCACCGACACCGGCAACCCCAGCGTCTCGGCCAGCACCGGGCCCACCGGTGCCTGCGTCCAGCCCAGCCGCGCATGGTCGACGTGACCGGTGGTGCCGTCGACGGTGCCGCCGATCGCGACGCCGATCCACAACGGACGCCGACGGTGCCAGCGCGCCAGGTAGCGGCGGGCGCTGCCGGCCAGTGAGGCCAGGGCGGGGCCCTGTGCGCCGCGCGGCGTCGGCGTCTCGACCACGTCGAGGGTGCGCCCGAACAGGTCGGTGGCCACGATGCTGGTGGTCCGGGCACCGATGTGCAGACCCAGCGTCAGGTACGGCTCGTGGTTGACCTCCACCGGAACCCGCGGCCGTCCGATGGCCCCGGAGGCGGCCAGGTCGGCGCGCTCGCGGAGCAGACCGGCATCGAGCAGCGCTGTGACCTGCCGGTTCACCGTGGCGATGGACAGCGAGGTGACCTGCGCGATGACGTCCCTGGCAATGGGTCCGCGCAGCCGGGCGGCGTTGAACACCGCGGCCGAGGCGGCATCACCGATACGCAGCGACGGCGCGACGATGGCGTGCCGGGTGCGCAGCGGATGCGGTGAACTACGCGACTTGGCGGAATCTAGTGACCGAGTGGGCCGGCCGCCGACGGAAGTGGTGGTCTTGTGGGAAACGGCTGCAGTCATGAGAGTTGTCCTCGGAAGTCGGAGCGGCGGGCTGGTGGCCACGCCGTGCGACTCGGGAAACTCCCGCAGAGGTCAGGCGCAGCAGAAACCGGGACGACAACAACACATCCCGGTAAGCGCGCTCTGGACCACTGTCAACACGTTTAGGAATTTAGCATGGTTACTAGAGTTGGCTCCATGACGAGCACGACGACACCCGACACCATTGATGACCGCCCTGTGGCCGTTGTGACCGGCGCCAGTGCCGGCATCGGTGCAGCCACCTCGAGAGTTCTTGCAGGACAAGGCTTTCACGTGATCGCCGTAGCGCGGCGCGCTGATCGCATCGAGGCGCTGGCCGCCGAGATCGGCGGCACCGCCATTGTGGCGGACGTCACAGACGACGCGGCGGTGGCCGCGCTGGTCGACAGCCTTCCCGGCCCGGTCTCGGTACTGGTGAACAACGCCGGCGGCGCCAAAGGACTGGATCCGGTGGCGAGCGCCGACCTGGAGCAGTGGCGCTGGATGTGGGAGACCAACGTGCTGGGCACCCTGCGCGTCACCAAGGCGTTGCTGCCCAAGCTCATCGACTCCGGCGACGGCCTGATCATCACCATCACCTCGATCGCGGCGTTCGAGACCTACGACGGTGGCGCCGGCTACACCGGTGCCAAGCACGCCCAGGGTGCGCTGGCCCGCACCTTGCGCGGCGAGCTCCTGGGAAAGCCGGTGCGGCTCACCGAGATCGCGCCGGGTGCCGTGGAGACGGAGTTCTCCCTGGTGCGGTTCGGCGGCGACCAGGAGCGCGCCGACAAGGTCTACGACGGCATCACCCCGCTGGTGGCCGACGACGTGGCCGAGGTGATCGGCTTCGTCGCCGCCCGCCCCTCCCACGTCAACCTGGACACGATTGTGATCCGGCCCCGCGACCAGGCGCCCAACGGCCGATTCAACCGCCGCACGTAGCCCGTCCGAGCGCGATCGCCAGAAAGTGACAGCGGTTCACTCCTGGGTGGGAAAACACGCGGCAGACTCGGGGTGACGCCAGGCGCGCAGGGGAGGTCTAGCCGCCGGGCTGGCCCGTCGGCACCGGTGCATCCGTCGGCGTCACCGGCGCGGTACTCGGCAGGTTCACCGGCGCGGCCTCCGAGCCGGCCGCGGACATCGACTTCCATTCGTCCCAGCTGACCGCCCAGTCCCAGATGTCACCGTCGGCATACGACAGCTGAATGCGGGTGCCGGTGACTTCGACGGGATCACCGTAGATGGCCGTGTTGAAGTACTGCTCGGCGTCTTCGGTGGACAGGTTGATACAGCCGTTGGTGACGTTGGAGTTGCCCTGCGCACCCGAGCTGGCCGGATTGGCGTGGATGAACTCGCCATTGTTGGAGATGCGTACCGCGAACCGCTCGCGGACGTTGGCGTACCCGGCCGCCGGGTTGGTCATGTAGAAGTCTTCGTACTTCTCGGTGACGACGTGGACACCGCTGCGGGTGACGTTGCGGTCCAGGTCGCCCTCGCCGTAGCTGCACGGCAAGGTCATGATGACGCCCGCGTCGGTGAGCACCTCGATCTGGTGCGACGACGCCTCGGCCTTGACCAGCTGGAAACGTCCCACGGTGAAGTCGAGTGTGGAATCGGTTGCCCCGTAAGCATTCTCGCCGAACGGCACACCGTAGAGGTCGGCGTCGACGTGGACGGTGGTGCCGGCCGGGTAATAGTCCTTGGTGCGCCAGTGCACCCGCGAACCACCCACTTCGTCGGGCAGCCACCCCCAGCTGCCTTCGACTTCGGGGGTGGTGGTGACCTTGAGGGCCTTCTCCACCTCGGCCCGATCCGCCTCGGCGATGGAGGCGTCGAACTGCAGGATGATGGGCGCCGCGACGCCGACCGTCTGCCCGTCGGCGAGCTGGAACTGGCCGGTGACCTCGATACTGGGCTGCACGGTGGTGAAGCTGCCCGCGACGGGCAGGGCCTTGCCGTCCTGACCCACCGCCGACCCGCTCCAGATGTATTGGGCGCCGTAGCCGAGGGGTTCGGACGTGGTGAACTCGGTGCGGTCGCGGTTGAGGAACCCGGCGACCACCCGGCCGTCGGCGTTGGTGAGCGCCACCCGCTGCAGCCAGCCGTCGCGCACTTCCAGGCGCACCGGCGCGGTGGGAGCGACGTCGAGCGCCGACTTCTCCGGCGTGAAAGACAGTGACGGCGCCGGTGGCGGGCCCTCGACCGCTTCCTCGATCTTGTCCGCCGCATCTGCGCACGCGGCCAGAACACCCGGGGCTGCGATGCCGAGGGCCAGCGCGCCGAGGACACGGCGCCGGTTCAGCAGCGGGGCGGGCAGGTCACGATCGGCGCTCACGTGATCCAAGCGTACGGATACGGCCCTGGCCGCGCGAAATCCCGCAGCTCAGATCACACACCCGACCAGCACCGGTTCTGGCTCCAGCCAGATGCCGAAGGCCGCGTGCACCCCGTCGCGCACCTGGCGGGCCAGTGCGAGAACGTCGCCGCTGGTCGCGGTGCCGCGGTTGGTCAGCGCCAGCGCATGCTTGCCGGACAGCGCAGCCGGCGCGCCGGGCCCGGGAAACCCTTTGCCGAATCCGGCGTGCTCCACCAGCCAGCCGGCCGCCAGCTTGATCGCCTCGCCGGCGGGATAGTTCGGCACCGGACCGGCGGCCGCAGCCTGCAACTGCTCGAAGTCGTCCGCGCTGACCACCGGGTTGGTGAAGAACGATCCGGCACTCCAGGTGTCGGGGTCACCCGCGTCGAGGACCATTCCCTTGCGCCGCCGCAACGCCAGGACCGCCTCCCGCACCTGTCCCGGGTCGGCCCGATCCCCGGCGGCCACCCCCAGCGTGGAGCTCAGTTCGCCGTAGCGCAGCGGCGCGCTGCGGCCCGAACCGTCAAGGGCGAACTCGACTTCCAGCACCACCGGCGATGGGCCCGGCTCCGTCGGATGTTTGAGGATGCTGGTGCGGTACCCGAAACCGAGCTCGTCGCCCCCCACCCACCGCACCTCACCGCTGCGGCGGTCCAGCAGGCGCACCCGGGTGAGGACATCGGACACCTCGGCGCCGTAGGCACCGACGTTCTGCACCGGGGTGGCACCGGTGGAACCGGGGATGCCGGACAGGCATTCCAACCCGCCCAGACCGGCGGCCACGGCCGCCACCACCACCTCGTCCCAGACCGCCCCGGCGTCGGCGCGAATCACGCTGCCCTCGACCGAAATTCGCGGTGACGCCAATCTGACGACCGTCAGGTCGGTGAGGTGGTCGGAGATCAGCACATTCGACCCACCCGCCAGCACCAGCGGGTGGTCGTCGGCCAGTGTCCGCAGTGTCTCGACGGCCTGCTCAGAGGTGGTGCAGGTGATGACGCGGCGCGCCACCGGGCCCACCCGCAGCGTGGTCATCGGCGCCAGCGGCACATTCTCGGCCACCGCCGCGCCCCCGAATACCGAACCGGTCACGGGCGGTAACGGTAGCCTCACGGGCTATGCCACGCTCATTCGACATGTCCGTCGAGTACGAGAGCAGTGTCGAGCGAGTTCACCGCGCCTTCAGTGACGAGCAGTACTGGCTGGCCCGACTCGCCGACGCGACCATCGGGACCACCTTGCTCGACTCGATCCACGTGCACGACGACGGCAGCGTCGCCGTCACCTCCACGTTGGTTCTGCCGCGCGAGTTCCTGCCCGCCGTCGCGGCCCAGTTCCACAGTGGCGACATGCGCATCGAGCGCCGCGAAACCTGGAACCCGGTGGCCGACGGCCAAGCGTCCGGGATGATCGACTGCTCGATCGTCGGTGCGCCCGCCACGATGACCGGCAAGGCCGACCTGTCCCCCGCCGGTGCCGGCTCCCGGCTGAATCTGCATGCCACCGTCGAGGTCCGCATTCCCCTGGTCGGCGGCAAACTCGAGAGCTTCATCGGCGGCCAGCTCACGAACCTGCTCATCGAAGAGCAGCGTTTCACCACCACCTGGCTCATCACCGAACCGTGAGCCGCCGCAGCGACTACGCCGTCTCGTTCGCGGTCCCGGCCGGGAAGATCTATCAGGATTTCACCGACCGCGAGTACTGGGAAGCACTGATGGCCACCTACCGGGCGATGTCCCAGATCTCCGACCTCACCCACTTCAGCGGAGGTGCGTCCGGCACCGACATCGTGTTCCGGCAGGTGTTTCCGCGCGACGAACTGCCACCTGTCGCGCGAGCGGTGATGCCGGTCGACATGGTCATCACCCGCGAACAGCATTTCGATCCGTTCGACACTGCGACCAATACCGCACACGGGACCTACAAGGCCAGCATTCCCGCCGGGCTCGGCCACTTCCACGGTCGCTACCACCTCAGCGACACCGAAACCGGCAGCCGGCTGAAGCTGGCCAGTGAGTGCAAGGTGAAGATCCCGTTGGTCGGCGGCACCCTCGAACAGCTGATCTTGTCCAACATCACCCAGCTCTTCGATGCCGAAGGCGCCTTCATGGCCGACTGGGTGGCCGAACACCACTAAGGACGTGGTGCGACCTCATCGTCGATGTGGTCGATGAGGTCGGCCATGGTGTGGTGCAGCCTGGCGAGAAAGCCGTCGATTTCGCGCAGCGTCTCCGGCGGCATGTCGTCCAGTACGGCCTTGACCCTGCGGGTCAGCGGATCGAAGAACCCGCTCGCCTGCTCGGCGACCGACGGGACGCTGCGCAGCGTGACCACGCGCCGGTCGGTGTGTTCGCGGCTGCGAGTCAGCAGGTTCGCCCGCTCCAGTCGGTTCAGCAGCGACGAGGTGGCGCCGGAGGACAGCCCGATCCGGCGCGACAGCTGCGCCGGTGTGAGCGGGCGGCCCATGTCTTCGGCGTAGAGGATCTCGGCGAAGGCCGCCGCGTCGGCGGAATGCACGCCGAGCCAGCGGGCCAGCTGACGGGTGAGTTCGGTGTAGTCGGCGGCGTAGGACCGCAGTCGCTCCATCACCTGACGACCGTCATCGGGCAGCTGTTCTGCCGGTTCCATGTGTTCCCTTCGCGTCGAGCAATGTATCTTCACTATAAAGACACTTCACCGTGAAGTTAGTTAGGACGTGGACATGGACATCCTCGTGTCGGGAGCCAGCATCGCCGGACCGGCAGTGGCGTACTGGCTCGCCAAGGCGGGTCACCGGGTGGTGGTCATCGAACGGGCCGACGAGCTGCGGACGGCCGGTCACAACGTCGATGTGCGCGGTTCCGGCCGGGAAGTGCTGCGCCGCATGGGAATCGAATCTGCCGTCCGGGCCGAAACGACGGGTGAGGCCGGCCTGCGATTCGTCGACGAACGCTCCGTGCTCGCCGAGTTCCCCGCCAGCCACGACGACAGTTCCGGCGCCACCGCCGAAATCGAGATCCTGCGCGGACGGCTGTCGCGGCTGCTGGTCGAGGCGGGCCGGCCGGAGGTGGAGTACGTCTTCGGCGAGCAGATCGCCTCTCTCGACGACGACGGCGACGGCGTGACCGTCACTCTGGCAGGTGGGTCCACGCGGCGGGTGGACGTGGTGATCGTGGCCGAAGGATCCCGCTCGCGGACCCGCGGCCGGTACTTCGACGATGTGGAGCTTCGCGAACTCGGGATGTACACCGCGTTCGGCACCATCCCCCGCGAGGACGGTGACGACGCCTACTGGAACTGGTACAACGCGGTGGGCGGCAGGTCGATCAACCTGCGGCCGGACAATGTCGGCACCACCCGCGTGGCTTTGTCGTACCTGTCGGCGCCGTCGGGCGTGGAGGACCTGCCTGCCGCCGAGCAGCGGGCTGCGGTAGGCGACATCTTCACCGACGCCGGCTGGCAGGCGGGCCGGATCTGCGCGGCACTGCCGACCGCCGACGAGCTCTATGTCGACTACCTCACCCAGGTGCGGGCGCCGTCGTGGGCACGTGGCCGGATCATCTTGTGCGGTGATGCCGCGTGGTGCGCCACCCCGGTCAGTGGGATCGGCACCACGCTGGCGCTAACGGGGGCGTACCTCTTGGCGGGCGAATTGTCCTCGGGCACTTCGTTGTCCGCGGCGATCAGCGATTACGAGCAGCGGATGCGCCCTTTGGTGCGACGAGCACAGAAGTTGCCCCCCGGCACCCCTCGGCTCGCCCACCCGCACACCCGGGCTGGGCTGACGGTATTGCGGACGGTGCTGCGGGCGGCGGGTTCTCGCCCGGCACGCGCTCTG
Organism: Mycobacterium sp.; assembly: GCA_040512325.1. Taxonomy (GTDB): domain Bacteria; phylum Actinomycetota; class Actinomycetes; order Mycobacteriales; family Mycobacteriaceae; genus Mycobacterium. The sequence continues at coordinate 61,070 of JBEVFK010000066.1, forward strand.
GCGAACCGGTTCTCGTCGCCGAAGACCGACGCCCACGACCTACCGCACTACCCGGTGTTGCATGTCTGAGGATTATCTGGCGGTCCCCGACGGGCCTGGTCCGTGGCCCGGGGTGGTTGTCATCCATGACGTCGGCGGCCTCAGCGAGGACATCCGCCGGGCCTGCCGACGATTGGCCGCTGCGGGCTTTCTGGCGTTGGCGCCCAACCTCTTTCATCGTGGCGAGCGGGTCCGCTGTGTGGTCGGGATGGCGCGGGCATTGCAGAGCGGGTCCGGGCGCGCCGTGGACGACATCGTGGCCGCCCGTCATCGCCTGGCCGCCGATTCCCGGTGCACCGGTCGGGTGGGTTCGGTGGGCTTCTGCACCGGCGGCGGCTTCTGCCTGTTGCTGGCGCCCAGCGGTGTCTTCGACGCCACCGCCCCCAACTACGGAAACTGGCCTGCCGATGCCGAGGCGCTGCGCCACAGCTGTCCGGTGGTGGCCAGCTACGGCGCGAAGGACCGGGCCCTGCGCGGCGACGCCGCCAAGCTCGACACCCTCCTGACCGACAGTGGCGTGCCGCACGACGTCAAGGAGTACCCGGACGTCGGCCATTCCTTCATGAACGACTGGCGCGACGCACCGCTGCGCCTGCGGGTCTTCGAGTCGTTTTCCGGATTCGCCTTCTCGGCGCCGGAGGCCGACGACGCGTGGCAGCGCATCACCGCGTTCTTCGACGCTCATCTGCGGTGACAAGATCATCGGGTGAGCAAACCGCTCGGAGCGATCACCCGCGGCACCACCGGCCGTAACCGGTTGCGCCGCAGCGACCGCTGGCTGGTGCACTCCCCCGCCGTCCGGGCGGCACTGCAGGCCGCCGCCGATCCGCTGGTGGTCGATCTCGGGTACGGCGCGCTTCCGGTGACCACCCTGGAACTGGCCGGGCGACTGCGGGCGGTGCGCGCCGATGTGCGGGTGGTGGGCCTGGAGATCGATCCCGAGCGGGTGCGGATCGCTCGCGCTCTGGCGCCCGCTGATGTCGACTTCCGCCGTGGGGGTTTCGAATTGGCCGGGCTACGGCCGACTTTGGTGCGGGCCTTCAATGTGCTGCGGCAATATCCGGTGGAGCAGGTGCCCGGCGCGTGGTCGACGTTGCGGGCCGGTCTGGCGCCCGGCGGGTTGCTCGTCGACGGTACCTGCGACGAACTCGGCCGGCGCTGCTGCTGGGTGCTGCTGGACGGCGCCGGCCCGCTCAGCCTGACGCTGGCCTGCGATCCGCACCGCATCGACCGCCCGTCGGATCTGGCCGAACGGCTGCCGAAGGTGCTGATTCACCACAACGTCGCCGGCCAACCGATCCACACGCTGCTCGACGCCGCCGACCGCGCCTGGGCCGCCGCCGCCGGACAGGGCGTGTTCGGTCCGCGGGCACGGTGGCGGGCGATGCTGAACAGTCTGCGCGACAACGGTTTTCCCATCGATGAGCAACGGCGCCGCCTGCGCGACGCCGTACTGACCGTGCCGTGGTCGGTGGTAGCGCCCACCTGACCCGGCCCAGCGGTGAATAGTCCTAAACCGGATCGAGTTCGGCCCGCTGAGACGGTGCATCCAACGCGTCGTCGAGATCCTGGGCCACCGCGATGTCCAGCCCGCGCAGGTGCGCCGGCGGGGTGGCCAGCGACACCGCCACGTAGGTGGCGATGGATACGGCGAACGCGATGAACGTCGGCCACCCGTCGAACGCCGCGGACACCAGGTCGTTGGGGATGTAGAGGATGGTGTTGTCCACGCCGTACATCGTCGGCGTCAGGACGAACAGCACCAGCCGCACCACCAGACCAACGATCATCGCGGTGATGGCCGCGACGACGGTGCCGCGGCGCCACACCAGACCGAGGATGAACGGAACCACCAGGCAGGCCAGCATCAGGTCGAACGCCAGGGTGAGCAGGATTCCGGTCTGCTGGACGTAGATCGCGATCACGATCGACAACACCGTCATCGGCGCCATCGCGATCCGGCAGGCCCGCAGCAGCGGGTCGCGCTTCCCGGTGATGTGCACGCGCCGGACGCCGCCGAGATTGCGCACACACACGTTCGAGATCGCGAGGATGGCACCGTTGGCCGTGCTCATCGACGCGCCGACCAGGCCACAGAGCACCAGCACCGTCAGCCCCACCGGCGCGTACTGGTCCAGCAGGACGAACAGCACCGGCCCGTCGAGCTCCGCAGGCATGAACGACTGCGCGGCGAGCACCACCAGGCCGAACGGCACACCGATCAGCGCGGTGCCCGCGGCTGCGGAGAAGCACGCCTTGCGGGCCGCATCCGGCGACTTCGCCGCGAACACCCGTTGCATGAAGTCGATTGCCACGATGTCGCCGATGCCGAGCGCGATCAGCGTGGCCCAGTTGATCACCGCGCCCTGCGCCGGGTCGGAGAGCTGCCCGAGGGCGAACGGCCCCATCCCGTCGGCGATCACGATCCCGTGGGTGTTGGACATCCAGATGAGCAGCCCGATGGCGCCGACCAAGATGAGCGCCATCTGGATGATCGCGGTGTAGGCATCGGCGATCAGCCCACCGGTGCCGGTGTAGGCCACCGCGATGGCGGCGATCAACACCGTGCCCAGCCAGTAGGGCATGCCGAGGAAGTAGTTGAACAACAAGCCGCCCGCCACCAGGTTGCCTGCCACCAGCATGCAGAACGCGACGACCAACAGCAGCGACGCGCCCACCTCGACCGACCGGCCGAACCGCAGCCGGTAATAGTCGGGAAACGACGTCAGGCCCATGCGGTTCATCGGTTTGGCGAAGAACAGGCCGGTGATGAGCAGGCACAGCGCCAGCCCCAGCGGCAGGGCCGCCCCCGCCCAGAAACCGAATTCGTAGGCCAGGTCGGTGTTGCCGAGGGTGGCATTGGTGTCGACGGCCGAACCCATCAGGGCACCGCCCACGAGCCAGTACGGCAGCATGCGGCCGCCGACGAGGAAATTGGAGCTGTCGCCTTCGATGCGCCTTGAGACGAAGAATCCGACGGCGACGACGACTGCGATGCTGATGGCAACGCCTAGAAGAATCACGCGAGAGCCTCCCGAACGCGATGGAGTCTCCCGGGCTTTTGTCCCGCCGTGGAGCGACCTGCGCCGTTGCCTGTCGCCTGCACCTCTCGGACCAGACCTGTCTCGTCGGCCGAAGCCGGCGACCAGCGGAACCCTAGGCACGCCTCACCTGAATATGAGTCGCTTGATAGGTAATCGTCGTTGAGTTACGGAAAAAGGCGCTGACTGTAAAACCCGTGTTTCGGCTCCCGCACAGGCAGCTGCCGCCGCGGGAGCCGTCCGGGGTGGCCCGCCTACCCTGAAGTGCATGCGTATCGCCCTGGCCCAGATCGTGTCCGGCACCGAGCCCGCCGCCAATCTGGCACTCGTCGAGGACTACACCCGTCGCGCCGCCGACGACGGCGCCACCCTGGTGGTGTTCCCCGAGGCGACGATGTGCCGGTTCGGGGTGCCGCTGGGTGCGGTCGCCGAGCCGGTGGACGGTCCGTGGGCCGACGGAGTGCGCGGGATCGCTGCTCGTACCGGGGTGACGGTGATCGCCGGCATGTTCTGCCCCGCGCCCGACGGCCGTGTCACGAACACGCTGATCGCCGCCGGCCCGACCGCCGACGCGCACTACGACAAGATCCACCTCTACGACGCCTTCGGTTTCGCCGAGTCCCGCACCGTCGCGCCCGGTCACGAACCGGTGGTGATCACCGTCGACGACGTGGGCGTGGGGCTGACGACCTGCTACGACATCCGTTTCCCGGAGTTGTACGTGGAACTGGCGCGCCGCGGCGCGGCACTGATCACCGTCAGCGCGTCCTGGGGGGCAGGCCCGGGCAAGCTGGATCAGTGGACGCTGCTGGCCCGCGCCAGAGCACTCGACACCGCGAGTTTCGTCGCGGCCGTCGGCCAGGCCTATCCCGGCGACGAGATTGCCGCCACCGGCCCGACGGGCGTCGGCGGCAGTCTGTTGGCCTCGCCGTTCGGCGTTCCGGTGGTCGGCGCCGGCGCCGACCAGGAGCTGGTGATCGGCGATATCGACGTCGCCGAAGTCGAGAAAGCCCGCGACACGCTGGCCGTGCTGCGTAACCGCTCAGAGGTCGCACAGCCGGATAAGGCAGAATCGCGACGGTGACGAATCCGCCACAAGGCCCCGGCGACCCCACGTGGTCGCGCCCGCCGCAGGGTCAGCCCCCGGCACAGCCAACCGAGCGGATCCCGCGCCAGGGGCCCCAAGCGGACCCCCCGACGCAGTACATCCCCCAGCAGTACAGCCCAGGTGGCCCACCGCCGCCGCCGCAGTGGTATCCACCGCAGGGCCCTCCGGGTGACCCGCAGAGCAGTGGCGAGGAACCCCCCGAGGAGCCGAAAGAGGGCGGCATCCTCGGCTGGCTCAAGGATCCACTGTCGATCGTGCTGGTGTTCGTCATCGTGGTGGCCCTGGCAGTCGCCGGCGTGATCGGGGGCGAGATCTACGCCCGCAAGCGCGCCAACGATGTGGTCGGCAACGCAATAGCCTGCATCGTCAACGACCAGGCCACCGCGACCTTCGGGTACATGCCGCCGTTCCTGTGGCAGCACATGACCGGCCACTACACCGACATCTCCATCGAGACCGCGGGCAACCAGATCCGCGAGGCCAAGGGCATGAAGCTCAGGATCGACATCAAAGATGTGCGGCTCGAGGACTCCGGCAACTCCGGCGGCAACATCGGCTCTCTCGTCGGCAACATCGACTGGAGCTCAGACGGCATCAAACAGACTGTGCAGGACATCATTCCGCTGTTCGGCGGGATCGTCTCCGATGTCACCACCAGCCCGAACGACGGCACCATCACCCTCGAAGGTGCGTTGGGCAGCATCACGGCGAGGCCGACGACCGTGAACGGCGGCCTGTCCCTGGAAGTTCTCCAGGTCAAGGGGCTGGGCTTCACCCTGCCCCGCGAGACGGTGCAGCCCGCATTGGACGTGTTCACCGGCGAGCTGACCAAGAACTATCCGGTGGCCATCACCCTGCAAGACGTGAAGGTCACCGATTCTGGGGTCACCAGCCAGTTCTCGGTGCAGAACTCCAGCATGCCGCGCGGTGGGGAGAATCCCTGCTTCGCCGGGCTCTGACCGAGTCGACCGATGCCGGCCTGGGGGTACCTCCTGCTCGCGGGGGCGGGATGAGGCCGGAGGAGGAGCGAGGAAGCCGGGTCTAGCCGAGTCCGTCGAGCACCACCGCGGACGCCGACAAGCCCAACCGGGTAGCACCGGCATCCAGCAGGGTCACGGCGTCGGCGGCAGTACGGATACCGCCGCTGGCCTTGATGCCAAGGCGTCCGCCGACGGTGTCGGCCATCACCGCGATCGCCGCTACCGAGGCACCCCCGGCGGGGTGAAAACCGGTCGAGGTCTTGACGAAATCGGCGCCGGCCTCGGCTGCGGCGCGGCAGACGGCGGCGAGGGTGTCGGCGTCAGCGAGGCTCAGCAGCGCCGCCGACTCGACGATCACTTTCAGCACCGCGCCGGGGACCGCGGCACGCACCGCCGCGATATCGGCCTGCACTGCCGCGATATCGCCGGCCAGGGCTGCCCCGACGTCGATCACCATGTCCACTTCGGCGGCGCCGTTCTGCACCGCGAGCTCCGCCTCGGCGGCTTTGACCGCCGACAGGTGCTTACCGGAGGGGAACCCGGCCACGGTGGCCACCGCCACCGCGCCTGCGCTCGCGCTGACGGCGCCGAGCACCATCGACGGCGATACACATACCGCATACACGCCGAGGCCGATGGCCTCTTTGACCACCGCGGCGACGTCGGCGTCCGTCGCCTCCGGCTTGAGCAAGGTGTGATCGACCAGTGCGGCCACCCGGTCGCGGGTCCACGTTCGGGTCATGTCAGAACGGCTCTTCGGTGCCACCGGGGTTGCAGCCCGCGTTGACCATCTCGGTATCGGTGACTTCGGGACGCCACGGCTCCAGATTCCAGCTGACCTTCCCGGGCTCGGCCACCTCGGCGAACGTCCAGTGGCAGAAGAACTGCTCACGCATCCCGGGGATGTCGGCATCGGGTGACAGTGCCAGCACCTCACCCCAGGCTTCCTGTCCGGCGGCGACGGGGCCGAGCTGGGCGGCGGTCGCGCGGCCCGCCGGTGTCGGGTACACCCGCAAGCTCGACAGGTCACCCCACTTGGCCCATTCGGCACGCTGGACATACGGCGGTGGCGCAGTCTCGGCCTGTGCCACCGGTGCGATCACCAATGCTCCACCCGACAAGATGAAGCCGACCCCCAGGAAAGCTGCTGACGCAGCAAGTGCACGCAGCATCGGTTTAACGCGACTTCCCTTGGACCTCGAGCAGTTTCGGCCGCACGTCAGCTAAGTAGACCCCCGCCGCGCAGGCCGCGATCGCCGAGCCGAAGCCGGCGCTGAGCCAGTACCCCAGCAACATCGCGAGCCCGAGGATCACCAGCCACACCGGCTTGGTCAGCTTGTCAGCCGCGGTATAGGCGTCGGGCCGCTGCATTGCGGCGTGCACAAACGCGTACAGGGCGGTCACCAGAACGCCGATATGTACCGCCAAGAGAACGATACCCGCCACACCTTGAAGCTCCACGGCTCCAAGCGTAGGCGGGTGTCGTCCCGAACGTCGAATGGCTTGCCTACTTCTGGGTGACCTTCTTGGCCGGGGCCTTCTTGGCGGCCGTGGCCGGAGTGGCCGTGGTCGCCTTCTTGGCGGGAGTGGCCTTCTTGGCGGGGGCGGCTTTCTTGGCAGCCGGCGCCGGAGCCTTCTGCGCGGCCTTCTTCACCGGCGCGGCGACGTCTTCGGCCCGCTTCGGCAGTTCGACGCCGACCAGCTTGGCGGCGCGTTCGCCGACCGCGCGGGTCTGGGTGGCCACGGTGCCCAGGGCGTCCTGGGTGAGTTCCACGGCCTGGTCGACGTAGCCTTCGGCCCGCTCAGCGGCCTCTTCGAGCGCCGGCTGCGACCGCAACCGCTCGAGGGCGGCCTCGCCACGCTCGATCAGGCTGCTGTAGGTGGCCTGCGCCTGCTCGGCGTAGCCCTCGGCGACCTTGCGGAGTTCATCGGCAGTCAGCTTCTCCTGCAGTTCGCCGATCTGCTTGGGCAGCTCTTCCTGCAGCTTGGTGATGCGGCCACGGGTCTCGTCGACCGCGGTGGTGAGGGCGGTACGGCGCTCTTCGGCGCGGGTGGCGGCGTCGGTGCGGGCTTCTTCAGCGCGCTCACGCAGGGTCGTGACGATTTCGTTGACGGTGGCCAGCGCCAGGTCAGCGGCGCCGACGGCGGCAAGCAGGGGGGCCTTCAGTTCTTCGACTGTCGGGTTCTCGGCCATGGTTGATGTCCTTTCGCTCATGAATATGGAAGTTGGCTTGTCTCAGCGGTTTTCGAGTGCACAGAGGTCAGTCAGAGGTGATCTCCTGACGGGCAGCCTCGTCCTGTTGGACGGCGGCCTCGTTCTGCTGGATGAACGAGGCGTAGATGTCCAGCAGCACCTGCTTCTGCCGCTCGGTGATCGCCATATCGGTGACCAGCGCGTCCCGCACCGCATTGGGCTCGCCGGGTTCCAGAATCCCGGCCTGGACGTAGAGCACCTCGGCAGAAACGCGCAGCGCCTTGGCGATCTGGTTCAGCACTTCGGCAGACGGCTTCCGGAGCCCGCGCTCGATCTGGCTGAGGTACGGGTTACTGACCCCGGCCTTCTCCGCCAACTGCCGGACTGACACCTGCGCAGCCTCGCGCTGGGTCCGGATGAAACCGCCGATGTCCAACGCGGCGTGAGTCACCACGGCCGCAAGATTCTCGTCCTGCGTCATGGTTCCCCTTTCAAACCGTAGGTATCAGTCAGTGGTGTCTGGATCTGACAAAATCCACGGTACCCACCCGTGCTAACTTTTGCAAGCACTAGCTAGCGCAGGTCAGAATATGAATTGCGCCACGGTGTAGATCACCAGGCCGGCAAGTGCGCCCACCACGGTGCCGTTGATCCGGATGAATTGCAGGTCCCGGCCGACGTGCAATTCGATGCGCCTGCTGGCCTCGTCGGCATCCCAGCGCTGGATCGTCTCGGTGATGATCGCGGTGATCTCCACCCCGTAGTGCGACGCCAGATGCTGCGCCCCGCGCACGATCCAGTTGTCCACCTTGTCGCGCAGCTCGGCATCGCTGCACAGCGACTCCCCGATGCGCACCACCGACTCGGCCACCCGGGTGCGCAGCGCCGACGACGGATCGTCGACACCCTCGAGCACCAGTCGCTTCAGCGTCCGCCACGCCGTCTCGGCCGCGCTGGACACCTCGTCGCGGGCCATCAACTGCTCTTTGACCGCCTCCGCCTTGGCGATGGTGGCCGCGTCATGCTGGAGATCGTCGGCGAATTCGAACAGGAACCGGTTGGCAGACTGCCGCAGTTCATGATTCGGGTTACGCCGCACCTTGTCGGTGAAGTCCATCAGCTCCCGGTGAATGCGCTCGCCGAGAAGCTGGTCGACGAATTTCGGCGACCAGCTGGGCGAATCCCGGGTCACCACCCGTTCGATGGTCTCGCCGGCGTTCAACGCCCATTCGAACGCGCGATCACACAGCAGCTGGATCAGCGCTTCCTGCCGATTCTCGGCCAGCATCGACGCCAGCACCCGGCCCACCGGCGGCCCCCACTGCGGTTCGGCGAGTCGACGCACGATCATCTTGTCGATCACCTGCTGGATGTCCTCGTCGCGCAGCAGTTCCACGCCCACCCGCAGCACCGTCGCGGACTCGGCGGCCACCCGCGCCGCGTTCACCGGTTCGGCCAACCACTTGCCGAGCCGCCCGGAGATCTCGGCGTCCCGGATCTTCGTCTCGACGACCGCCTCGGACAGGAAGTTCTCCCGCACGAAGGTGCCGAGGCCCTCCCCGAGCTGATCCTTCTTGCGCCGGATGATCGCGGTGTGTGGGATCGGAATGCCCAGCGGGTGCTTGAACAACGCCGTCACCGCGAACCAGTCGGCCAGCGCGCCCACCATCCCGGCCTCGGCCGCGGCACGCACATAACCCACCCACGGCGCGGCACCTTGTGACTGCGCCCAGGTGCACACCAGGAAGATCACCGTGGCCGCGATCAGGAAACCGAGTGCCACGAGCTTCATCCGCCGCAGCGCACGCGCCCGTTCGACATCGGCCTGCGAATCCGCTCCGGCAAACGACTCCGCGAGTGAGGAGCGCGCCGCTTCGGGCACGGGAGACGGCGCTCTCGGCGAATCCGGCACAGCATGTCTTCCAGCCACTTCACCATCATCCGCTATGACGACCGGGACGCTCGCGAAGAACCCGCGCCAGTTACTGTGACGCGCCCCGGGAGCCGGTTGACACCAGCGGCATTAGTATCGAGGCAACTACTGAATGGAACAGCACGAAAGTGGCTCAATACTCCCAGCCCGAACCGGTGAAGGTAGACGGTCGGAAACGGCGTTGGCACCAGCACAAGGTGGAACGCCGCAATGAGCTTGTCGACGGCACGCTCGAGGCCATCCGCCACCGGGGCCGCGACGTCAGCATGGACGAGATAGCTGCGGAAATCGGTGTCTCCAAGACCGTGTTGTATCGCTACTTCGTCGACAAGAACGACCTCACCACCGCGGTGATGATGCGCTTCGCGCAGACCACTCTGATCCCGAATATGGCCGCTGCCCTCTCCACTCATCTCGACGGCTACGACCTGACCCGCGAGATCATCCGCGTCTACGTCGAGACCGTCGCCGCCGAGCCCGAGATCTATCCGTTTGTCTTTGCAAACAGCTCGCCCAGCAAAAGCAAAGTGATCGCCGACAGCGAACGGATCATCGCCGGGATGCTCGCGGTGATGCTCCGCCGCCGCATGCAGCGCGAGGGCATGATCACCAACGGCGTGGAACCGTGGGCGTACATGATCGTCGGCGGCGTCCAGTTGGCGACGCACTCGTGGATGTCGCACCGCAGGATGAGTTCGGACGAGCTGATCGACTACCTCACGATGCTGTCGTGGAGCGCCCTGTGCGGCATCGTCGAAAGTGGCGGTTCACTCGAACGGTTCACCAGCCAACCCCACCCGCAGCCGGTGTTACCGCCGCCGGCGGACTAGGCACGCAGCTAGGCTCACCGCTCATGGCCGACCTGCCTTCCCTGTGGACGCACGAGCCACACAATGCCCTGGCGTTCCGTCCCGGCGACACGGTGGCCGACATCGATCCCGGGGCCACTCCCGGCTTCACCGGCGCAAAAGCCGATGCACCCGCATTGCAGGCCCAACGCAACGAGCGCTTCGCCGAACTGCAGGAAATGCTCTACGCCAACAGCCGCTCCGGCGACGGCCGTTCGGTGCTGTTGGTTCTGCAGGGCATGGACACCGCAGGCAAAGGCGGCATCGTCAAACACGTCGTCGGCGCGGGCAACCCCCAGGGCATCCGCTACACCAGCTTCGGTGTGCCCACCGACGAGGAACGCGCCCACGACTACCTGTGGCGCATCCGCAAGGCGCTCCCCCCGGCGGGACACGTCGGTGTCTTCGACCGCTCGCACTACGAGGACGTGCTGGTGGTACGGGTGCACAACCTGGTGCCGCCGGAGGTGTGGCAGGAGCGCTACGACGAGATCAACACGTTCGAGCGAGAGCTCGTCGACGCCGGCACCACCATCGTCAAGGTGGCGATGTTCGTCTCGCTGGAGGAACAGAAGCAGCGCCTTGCCGAGCGACTGGAACGGCCCGACAAGTACTGGAAGTACAACCCCGGCGATATCGACGAGCGCCTGCTCTGGCCGGCGTACCAGGAGGCTTACCAGGCAGTGCTGGACCGGACGTCCACCGACTACGCACCATGGCATGTGGTGCCATGCGACCGGAAGTGGTTCAGCAGACTGGCGATCACCGAACTGCTGATCGAGGCGCTCAAGTCACTCGAGCTGACCTGGCCACCCGCCGACTTCGACGTGGCGGCCGAGAAGAAGCGGCTGGCCGCGCTGGCGACCGATGCGGGGTGACGGAGGAGCCCCGCTGAGGAGCCACGCAGTCAGGCCTGCCCTCTAGCCGTTGCCCTTGACCAGGGTGAACTGCCCGATGTTGGTGATGCCCCGCTCGAAGAAGTCGGCGCAGCCCAGCAGGTACTTCATGTAGCGGTCGTAGACCTCTTGCGAGGTGATCGAGATCGCCTCGTCCTTGTGCTCGAGCAGCAGATCCGCCCACCCGTGCAGGGTCCTGGCGTAGTGCGGCTGCAGTAGGTGCACCCGCTGGAGATCGAAGCCGGAGTCGGCGGCCAGCTTCTCGATGTCCTCGACGGCGGGCAGCTGTCCGCCGGGGAAGATCTCGGTGCCGATGAAGCGCATGAACTTCAGGTCGCTGATGGTCAGCTTGATGCCGTTGTCACGGAAAAACTTCTGGGTGTGCGCCAGGATCGTGTGCAGCAGCATGCGCCCGTCGTCGGGCAGGATGTCGTAGGCCTTCTCGAAGAACGCCGGATACCGCTCGGCCTTGAACGCCTCGAAGGCGCCGATGGAGACGATGCGGTCGACCTTGTCGTCGAATTCTTCCCAACCCTGCAACCGCACCTCGACGTGGCGGGACGTCTCGATGCCGGCCAGCATGTTGCGGGAGTACTCGGACTGGTTCTTGCTCAGGGTGATGCCGATGACGTTGACGTCGTATTTCTCGATCGCCCGCTTGAGCGCCCCACCCCAGCCGCAACCGACGTCGAGCAGCGTCATGCCCGGCGAGAGATTCAACTTGCCCAGCGCAAGATCGAACTTCGCGATCTGCGCCTCGTCGAGCGTCATGTCATCGCGCTCGTAGTAACCACAGGTGTAGCCCATGGTTGGGCCCAAAAAGAGTGCGAAAAAATCATTCGACACGTCGTAGATGGACTGCGACTCTTCGTAATACGGCGAGAGCTCTGAATCGGCCACTGACACTGATACATCCCTTGCGCTGAGACTGTGGTAGCCGGAGCGCGTCGAGTAGCGCGTGCGGATTGCGCCGATCCACGCGCCCCCGACCTTGCCCGACCGGGCCCTTCTCGGACCCACGGCAAGACACACTAACTAGATCGTCATGTCATTGCGAATTGCAATGTGGTGATCCAGCGTGCGACTACGCCGCTCTAGTAAGTGTAAAAGCCTCGGCCCGATTTTTTGCCTAACATGCCCGCTTCGACCATGCGCAATAAAAGGGGCGGCGGCCCGAAGTGCGGCTCCTTGAACTCCTCGTAGAGCTTGTCGGCAATCAGCTTGAGCGTGTCCAGCCCCACCAGATCCGACAACCGCAACGGTCCCATGGGGTGCGACAAGCCGGCCACAATGGCCTTGTCGACGTCCTCGACGGTGGCGAAATTACCTTCGACCATGCGAATCGCCGACAGCAGGTAGGGCACCAGCAAGGCGTTGACCACGAAGCCGGACCGATCCGAGCACCGCACCACCTGTTTGCCCAGCACCGCGCTCGCGAACTCCTCGGTGCGGGTGAGGGCGTCTTCTGAGGTGACGAGCGTGCCCACCAGTTCCACCAGCGGCAGCACCGGAACCGGGTTGAAGAAGTGCAGACCGAGCACGCGGCCCGGATTCTTGGTGGCCGCCGCGATCTTCATGATCGGGATGCTGGAGGTGTTCGACGCCAGCACCGCATCGGGATCGGTGATGATCTCGTCGAGTTCGGCGAAGATCTTCGTCTTGACCTTGTCATCTTCGATGACCGCCTCGATGACGAGCTGACGGTCGGCCAGGTCGGTCAGTGTGGTGGTGAATCTCAGGCGCCCCAGGGCGGCGTCGCGGTCGGGCTCACTGAGCTTGCCGGCTTTCACCGCGCGGGCGAGCGACTTGGTGATCCGCTCCAGGCCCGCCGTCGTGAACCGCTCGTCGGTGTCGTACACCACCACGTCGGCACCGGCCTTCACCGATACCTCGGCGATGCCAGAACCCATCTGGCCGGCACCCACCACGCCTACTCGTTCGATTGTCATCTGACTCCTCTTCTTGCCGCGTTCTTGCCGCGAAAAGACACAAACTCGCGTGATTCACAAGGAAATCACGCGAGTTTGTGTCTGCTCAGCGGGGGTTCGGCAGTGGGTCAGTGACTCCGGCTCGCCGGTCCCACTTCCCCTCGCGCAAGCGCTCGGCTCAGTGGAACTGACCCTCTTCGGTGGAACCGGCAAGTGCCGTCGTGGAACTGGTGGGGTCGACCGTGGTGGCGATCCGGTCGAAGTAACCGGCGCCGACCTCGCGCTGGTGCTTGGTGGCGGTGTAGCCGCGCTCTTCGGCGGCGAACTCGCGCTCCTGCAGCTCCACGTAGGCGCTCATCTGGTTGCGGGCATAGCCGTACGCCAGATCGAACATCGAGTAGTTGAGCGCGTGAAAGCCGGCCAGGGTGATGAACTGGAACTTGAAGCCCATGGCGCCGAGCTCCTTCTGGAACTTCGCGATGGTCGCATCGTCCAGATGCTGCTTCCAGTTGAACGACGGGGAGCAGTTGTAGGCGAGCATCTGGTCCGGGAACTCGGACTTGACGCCCTCGGCGAACTTCTTGGCCAGCTCCAGGTCCGGGGTGCCCGTCTCCATCCAGATGAGATCGGAGTACGGCGCGTAGGCCTTGGCGCGGGCGATACAGGGCGCGAGACCGTTCGTGACCCGGTAGAAGCCTTCCTTGGTCCGCTCACCGGTGATGAACGGCTGATCGCGCTCGTCCACATCGGAGGTGATCAAGGTGGCCGCTTCGGCGTCGGTACGGGCGATCACCAGAGTCGACACGTCCGCGACGTCGGCCGCCAGGCGAGCCGAGGTCAGGGTGCGGATGTGCTGCTGGGTGGGGATCAGCACCTTGCCACCGAGGTGACCACACTTCTTTTCCGATGCCAGCTGGTCTTCCCAGTGCGAACCGGCCACACCGGCGTTGATCATGGCCTTCTGCAGTTCGTAGACGTTGAGCGCGCCGCCGAAGCCGGCCTCGCCGTCGGCCACGATGGGGGCCAGCCAGTTCTCCACCGACGTGTCGCCCTCGACCTTGGCGATCTGGTCGGCCCGCTGCAACGCGTTGTTGATGCGACGGATGACGATCGGCACCGAGTTGGCCGGGTACAGGCTCTGGTCTGGGTAGGTGTGGCCGGAGAGGTTGGCGTCGCCGGCGACCTGCCAGCCCGAGAGGTAGATGGCCTTCAGACCGGCACGGACCTGCTGAACGGCCATGTTGCCGGTGAGTGCGCCCAGGGAGTTCACGAACTCCATGTCGTGCAGCTGCTCCCACAGCACCTCGGCGCCGCGGCGGGCCAGGGTGCTCTCCTCGACGACACTGCCCTGCAGGGCCACGACGTCGTCGGCGGTGTAGGTGCGTTCGATGCCCTTCCAGCGGGGATTGGTATCCCAGTCGTGCTTGATCTGTTCCGGTGATTTCGGCGTGCCAACGGTCGACATTGACTGCTCCTTGCGATTACGAGTGATTGCTTGGCAAGTGCTTCCGCGTTGTCGGGATCGCCGACTTGTTAACGCTCAGCAACTTCACTGATGTGCTGTCTCCAACATGCCACTCGGCATATGCGCAGGTCCAGTCATATTGATGCCAATTTTCGCCATGACTTAGCTGGGGTTTGCGAATCTTGCGAAGATCAGTCCACACTGAACCGGTTCAGTAGTTACTGACCAGTAACCCTAACGGCGCAGGTCAGCCCAGTAAATACAGGACAAACGTACTGTTAGAGCGAGAACAGTGAGGCGATGGCTTTCGTCTCGTCGCCCACGGCGTATGTGAGAGTGGTCACAGTCCGGTCTGTCAGATGGGGACCGAACAATTCCGTCGAGCCCGCCGGGTGTACGTGCGACAGAATCTCCAACTTGTCACCGAGCGCCACGGGCAGATCGTGCTCGATGGTGACGCGCAGTGGAGCTTTGAGCAGCTCGGGATGCCCGTGCAGATAATCCTCGATGACCGTCCAATACACCGAGTTGTTCATGTGATCGAACAGGTCGATATCGGCGACCCGGACCGGGTACTCGCGAATCTCCACGGCGTCGTCCCGGCTGCCCGCCTTGAGGTAGGCCTTCCAGCGCAACCGGTCGACAGTGGTGGTGCGCTGGAGCCCCTCGAGAAAGTCGTCGGAGATTCGGGCCGGCCCCTGGGTCTCGCGGTTGATGTTGATCCAGAACGCCTCGGATTCCATCAAGCCGCCACCACGCTTGCCGTCGATCCGGACCCGCATCTCGCACCACCGATTGGAGGTGCCCGAGCACCAGCGACGCATCCGCAACATGTCCTGGAAATTGATCGGCCGGATCAGGTCCACCATCGTGCGACGGACGATCCACAGGGGGTGGGACTCTTCGAAACCGAGTTCCCGCAAGTGGTCGGACCCGATGTCCTGGATGTGCCGGCACGCGGCGTCGAACCGCAGACGCCCCACCCGGTCGATGTCGCCGACCCGCAGCGGCCACTGCCTGTCGAAGACGTCGGGATGCGGATCGGGTACCGGCATCAAGTTCTTCGCCAGGCCGGACGGGGCCGCTGCGGTGACCATGCCAGTGTCGCTATCCATGAAGCTCTCTTCGTCGGTACGTGCGCCTGAAGCCTACTGACGTCGGTGATTCCCGTGCGAGATCTTGCCAAACCCCGTCGCCGCAGGCCACCGACCCGCTTGCCAATCCTGCGAAGACAGCCTTAACACCCCAGGTACGCTCGGCTGATGGCCAAGACCTTCGTCGGATCGAGGGTGCGTCAACTGCGCAGCGAGCGGGGCTTCAGCCAGGCGGCGCTGGCGCAGATGCTGGAGATCTCCCCGAGTTACCTCAACCAGATCGAGCACGACGTGCGGCCTCTGACCGTGTCGGTGTTGCTGCGCATCACCGAGGTCTTCGGGGTCGACGCCACCTTCTTCGCCTCCCAGGACGACACCCGCCTGGTCGCCGAACTGCGTGAGGTCACCATGGACCGCGACCTCGGCGCCGACGTCGACCAGTCCGAACTCGCCGATATCGTCAGCGCCCACCCGGCGCTGGCGAAGGCGATGGTGAATCTGCACCGGCGCTACCGACTCACCACCGCCCAACTGGCCGCCGCCACCGAGGACCGCCACGCCGACGGCAGCGGCACCGGCGCCATCACCATGCCCCACGAAGAGGTCCGCGACTTTTTCTACCAAAGGCAGAACTATCTGCACGAACTCGACACCGCCGCAGAGGAACTCACCGATCGCATGCGGATGAACCGCGGCGAGATCGGCCGCGACATCGCCCAGCGGCTGTCTCAGGTGCACGGCGTGCGGATAGTCCGGCGCATCGACCTGGGCCACACGGTGCTGCATCGTTACGACCCGGCGACCAAGACCCTCGAGATGAGCGCCCACCTCTCGGGAGGCCAGCAGGTTTTCAAGCTCGCCGTCGAACTGGGCTATCTGGAGTTCGGCAATCTCATCGACACCCTGGTCACCGAGGGAAACTTCACCAGCGACGAATCGCGCACCCTGGCCCGCCTCGGGCTGGCGAACTACTTCGCCGCGGCAGCGGTGTTGCCGTACCGGCAGTTCCACGACGTCGCAGAGAAGTTCCGGTACGACATCGAACGACTGTCGGCGTTCTACGCCACCTCCTACGAGACCATCTGCCACCGCCTTTCGACCCTGCAACGCCCGTCGATGCGCGGTGTCCCGTTCTCGTTCGTGCGGGTGGACCGCGCAGGCAACATGTCGAAACGCCAGTCCGCCACGGGCTTTCACTTTTCGTCCTCCGGCGGAACCTGCCCGCTGTGGAACGTCTACGAGACGTTCGCCAACCCGGGCAAGATCGGCGTGCAGATCGCCCAGATGCCCGACGGGCGGCATTACATGTGGGTGGCGCGCTCCGTCGAACGCCGCGCCTCGCGTTACGGTCAACCGGGTAAGACGTTCGCGATCGGGTTGGGCTGCGAGCTGCTGCACGCACATCGACTCGTCTACTCGGAGGGACTGGATTTGTCCGGCAATGTCGCCACCCCGATCGGTGCGGGATGTCGGGTCTGCGAGCGGGACAACTGTCCCCAGCGCGCCTTCCCGGCCCTCGGCCGAGCCCTGGACATCGACGAGCATCGCAGCACCGTGTCGCCGTATCTGGTGAAGCAACCGTGAGCCATCCCCGGGTGCCCGCAACCAGCGGCGTGCGTGACGTCGGGCCGATCAACTGGGTGATCTGCCGCCTCGGTGCGCGGGGTATCCGCGCACCAGAGTTCCATCTGTTCAACGCCCTGGCCCGGCACCCTGCACTGTTCTGGTCGTGGCTGCCGTTCTCGGGGGTGCTGCTCTACTGGGGCCGGCTGTCACGGTTCGAGGCCGAACTGGTGATCCTGCGGGTGGGCCATCTGCGTGAGTGCGAGTACGAGCTGCAGCAGCACCGCAGGTTGGCACGCTCCCGTGGGGTCGACAAGGTGTTGCAGGACAAGGTGTTCGAAGGTCCGGACGCCGAGGGTCTGACCGACCGGCAGCGTGCGCTGTTGCGCGCCACCGGCGAGTTCGTGCTGGCGCGCCGGGTGTCACCGGAGACGTGGACGGTACTCTCGCAGCACCTCAACACCAAGCAACTCGTCGAGTTCTGTTTGCTGGCAGGGCAATACGACACCCTGGCCGCGACCATGAACACGTTGCAGCTTCCGCTGGACTTCCCGGACTGACATTGTGGATGAAATCGCATCTGGGGATAACTCGCGCTGACGCGGGTTATCTCAGGCGCAGCTGTCGTGGATTGTCGGTGTTCCTGCGCAGCATCGGGGTATGAGTTCGACGCCGACGGCAGAGCACGAGGACCCGGTACTGGGTGCCTTTGATGTGATCGACGCTGCCGTGACGACGATCCTGGCCAGCGACCCCACCCGCCGCTCCACCGCAGAGCTGGTGCTGGTGCTGAGGCGGGCGCAGACGGTGTTCAACCGGCTGCCGGCGATCCTGCACCGGGAAGTTGCCGCGCTGCGGCAGCAGGCCACGCCAGCCGAGCTGGGTGACACTTTGCAGCGCGCACTCGCGGAGATCTTGCGGATCTCCCGAAGCGAGGCAAATCGCCTGGTCGACGACGCCGAGAATCTGGGCCCCCGCACGGCACTCAGCGGTGAGCCGATGCAGCCGTGGCTCGCGGCGACGTCCGCGGCGCAGGCCGAGGGCGCGATCACCGCCGGACACGTCGCTGTGATCCGAGGCTTCATGTCCGAGTTGCCCGGCCACATCAACACCGTGCAGCGCGAGGAGGCCGAACAGACGCTGGTGAGTCTGGCTCGTCGTAAACGGCCTGAAGAGGTCAGGAAAGAGGCCCGCGATCTGTTCCTCCAACTGGACCAAGACGGCACCTGCCCCGACTCGAAACCCAGGGCCCCCAAGGGCGAGGTCCGGATCGGGCCGCAAGGCTACGACGGCATGTCCCGCATCTCCGGGCATCTGACTCCAGAAGCCCGGGCCACCTGGGAAGCGATCAACGCCAAGTGGGCGGCGCCGGGTGCGTGCAATCCCAGCGATGAATCCCCGTGTATCGACGAGGTCACCGAACAGGCCGCCCAGCGCGACGGGCGCACCCAACCGCAACGCAACCACGACGCACTCGTCGCCGTCGGACGGGCCATGCTGGCCTCCGGCGGGCTCGGCATCCACCACGGGTTGCCGGCCACCATCACCGTCTCCACCACGCTGGCGGAGCTGGAAGCCCGAGCCGGCATCGCAGTCACCGCCGGTGGCACCCGCCTCCCGATCTCAGATGTGCTGCGGTTGGCGCGCCATGCTTCGCATTACCTGGTGATCTATGGCAACCACGGCGAGGTCCTTCATCTGGGCCGCACCCGTCGGACCGCCAGCCCGGCACAGCAAATCGTGCTCTACGACCGCGACCGCGGGTGCACTCGGCCCGGGTGCACGGTCCCCGGCTACGGCTGCGAGGCCCACCATGCGGTCTTGGATTGGGCCAACGGAGGATTGACCAATATCGACGACCTGGCTTTCG
>JBEVFK010000067.1:0-8821 GCA_040512325.1 Mycobacterium sp.
GCGGAGCGCGGCCACGGAGTGCTGGGTCGGCTTGGTCTTCAGCTCGCCGGACGGGCCGATGTAGGGCACCAGCGAGCAGTGCAGGAAGAAGCAGTTCTCGCGGCCGACCTCGTGGCGCACCTGTCGCGCGGCCTCCAGGAACGGAAGAGACTCGATATCGCCTACGGTGCCACCGATCTCCGTGATCACGATATCGGGCCGTCGACCCTCCTCATCGGGGTGACCCATCGCCAGGATGCGGGCCTTGATCTCGTCGGTGATGTGCGGGATCACCTGCACGGTGTCGCCCAGGTATTCGCCACGGCGTTCCTTGGCGATGACCGCCGAATACACCTGTCCGGTGGTGACGTTGGCCCACCCGGAGAGGTTGCGGTCCAGGAACCGCTCGTAGTGTCCGACGTCGAGATCGGTCTCGGCGCCGTCTTCGGTGACGAACACCTCGCCGTGCTGGAACGGGTTCATGGTGCCGGGGTCGACGTTGAGGTACGGATCCAGCTTCTGCATCGTGACGTACAGACCCCGCGCGGTGAGCAACTGGCCGAGGCTACTGGCAGTGAGCCCCTTGCCCAATGAAGACGCCACCCCACCACTGACGAAGAGGTGCTTGGTAGCGGTTTGCGGGTGCTTGCGTAACGATGGCAAGTGCATCCTCCCGTGGCTGTGAGGCAATCTTGGGCCTGCTGACCCACGGAAGTTCACCTTAACACCGACGCCGACAAGTCGTCGCTGGCGCGCCGATCCGGCCGAAGTTACCGGGCCACGGTGACGGCGGTTGCGCCCTGCCCGACGCCGTACTGGCCGGGTCGTGCCCCGCCTACCAGCTCCTGGAGTCCGAGCGCCGCGGTGATGCGACCCGACTCGAGGTCGATGTCGTCGACGGTGCTGACCACGCTGTTCAGGCTTTCATCGGAACGCACCACCGCCACGGCCGCGGTGCCGGTGGCGGCGCCGTTGCGCCCGGCGACCACGACACCGGAGCCGTGCGGCGCCATGGCGGCCGCAAAGCGCGCCACGGTGGAGCCTTGATTTCCGGCGTCATCACCGAGGCCGCCGCCTGTGACGACGATCGCGGCGTCGGCGGATCCGATGGTTCCATCTGGGTACTGCACGAAGCCGGTCTCCCGCAGCGCGGCGAGCACCGCCTCACGCTGCTGATCGTTGACCGCAGGGGCCTTGGGATCGCGCGGCGTCAACAGCGCGATGCCCAGGAGGTCGCCGGCCTGGGAGCCCTGGTCGACGAGCGTGGTGCTCAGCTGCGTACCTGCGGGCAGTACCGACGACCCGACCACGGTGCGCAATTTCTCGGCCGAGTTCGCGTCGACGAATTCCTGGGTGAGCTGGAGGGTCGCGGTGACGACGCCGCCGGCCTGGCCGATGATGCGGGCGACTGCGTCGACGTCGTCCTCGTTGGCATCAGGTGTCGTGAACACCACCACCGACTTCTCGGCGAGCACACCACCGACGATCCGTTCTGCCACCTGGGTGTCGAAATCGTTTGCCGCACCCAACATCTCGTTGAGGGCGTTCTTCTCGTCGGTGAGAACCTCGATCTGGGTCTGCAGTTCCTTCTTCTCGTCTCGCATGCCCGAGAGCAGGGTGTTGGACAGCAGTCCCGAGCCCAGCACCACCCCGATTGCGAGCGCCAGGAACACCGCCGCCAACGAAATGGCGTGTGAGCGCAGGGTTATCACTGTCTACTCCCCAGAGTCGTCGTCACGCCCAGCGCACTCATGCTAGGAGGTGACCCAGTGCTGTACCCACAGCATGAACTTGTTCCAGTACTGGGTGATCCACTCGAGGACCACGGTGTCGGTCTGCGACACCCACAGCGCGACGATGACCGCGACGAGCATCGCCAGCACCAGCATGGCCACCGACCCGCCGGAGATCCGGCTGCGGTACAACGTGGCGACCGCCTTGGCGTCGACCAGCTTTTCGCCGACTTTGAGCCGGGTCAGGAATGTCGATGGGTTGCTCTGCTGGCGCGTGCGGTCGAAGAATTCCTCGATGGTCGCGGTGTGCCCGACGGTGACGATCAAGGCAGCACCGTGATGGTCAGCCAGCAGCAAAGCCAGGTCGGCGGCGGATCCGGCGGCCGGGAACGTCATGGCACCCACCCCGAGGTCCTGGATTCGTTCCAGGCCGGGAGCGTGTCCGTCGGCATCGGCGGGCAGTACCACCTGCGCACCGGACTTCAGCGCTTCGGCACTGATCTGCTCGGGGTCACCGACGATCAGCTGGGGCCGGTAGCCGGCCTTGCGTAGCAGGTCAGCTCCCGCGCCCACACCGATCAGGACCGGCTGATACTCCTTGATGAACGGCTTGAGCGCCTTGAGATCCTCAGCGGCGCCCGGTTCCTCGGCCACCACCACCACGTGGCGGCGCCGCAGGTCGACGTCGATATCGGGAATGCCGACACCGTCGATCAGCAGCGGGCTCTCGCTGCGGATGAACTCGATGGTGTTGCCGGCGAAGGCCTCCAGATGGGCGACGAGACCACTCTTGGCCTCGTGCATCATCTCGTTGATGTCCTCGTCGGTGCGCTCGGCACCCAGTCCGATGCGGCGGTCGCCGGAATAGATGCCGCCGTTGTGCAGCCGGATCTTCGCGCCGTCCTTGACCTTCTTGAAGACTTCGGGGCCGGTCTCGTCGATGAGGACAATCCCGTTGGCCACCAGCACTTCCGGGCCCAGGTTGGGATACCGCCCCGAGATCGACGGCGAGGCGTTGACCACACCGGCGATGTTCGCATCGACCAGGGCGTCGGCCGTGGCGCGATCCAGATCCAGGACATCGAGCACCACGATGTCTCCGGGTTCGACCCGTCGCAACAAACGGTCGACGTCTCGATCGACGCGGGCGGTGCCCGTCACGCCGGGTCGTGAGCTGCTGTTACGAGAGAGGAGCGCTGCCATCCGCATGGCGGTGATTCTGTAACCGAATCCGGCAAACAACGCGGAGGCGCGCCGTAACACCAGCCTCAGAAGTCACATTCCGTCACACCAGTAACAGGTTGGACGGCGTTACGACGCCGAAACGCGGTCCTGTTGTGCGGCGTCGAGCAGTTCCCTGGCATGCGCCCGGCCCGTATCGGATTCACCCAGACCGGCCAGCATCCGGGCCAGCTCGGCCACCCGTTCGTCCTCGGTGAGACGGTGCACTTTGCTGGTGCCGTTCTTGCCGGTGGGCGCGACCACCAGGTGGGTGTCGGCGTAGGCCGCCACCTGCGGCAGGTGCGTGACGACGATGACCTGATGGGTGCGGGCCAACCGCGCCAGCCGGCGACCGATCTGCACCGCGGCGCGACCACCGACGCCTGCGTCCACCTCGTCGAACACCATCGTGGTGCCCTCGACCGAGGCAGCAAGCACCACCTCCAGCGCGAGCATCACCCGCGACAACTCGCCGCCGGAGGCGCTCTTTCCCAGCGGTAGCACCCCGCCACTGCGATGGGCGGTGAAGCCGAACTCCACGAGGTCGACACCGTGCGAACCGGCATGCACACGTTTTCCGGACGCCAAGGTCAGCGGCGCGGTGTCGTCGTCGCGCGCAGGCAGCGCGGACACCGTGATGGTGAACTCCGCATCCGTCATCGCCAGCCCGGCCAACTCCGCGGTGACGGCTTTGGCCAGTCCTTTCGCGGACTTGGTGCGCACGGTCGTGAGCTCGACTGCCGTGCGGGCCAGCCGCACCTCCAACTCATCGACGTTCTTGGCCAGCGCCGCCAGTGTTCCCTCGGAGACGTCCAGTTGTGACAAGCGGTCGCGGGCCTCGGCCGCCCAGCTCCGAACCCCGTCGACATCAGCGGCGTACTTGCGGGTCAGCGACCGCAACTCCCCCTGGCGGGCCAACTTGGTTTCCAACGTGCTCGCATCGCTCGGCAGCTCGGCCAGGAAGCCGCCGATCTCCCCCGTGACGTCGCCCACCACGGTCAACGCCTCGGTGAGCTGGTGACCCAGGGCCTGCAGCGCCCCGTCGTCGGTGCCCTCGAGAGCCGCGACCGCTGCCCCGATGGCGCTCGAAGCCGAGACCTCGGTTCCGCCGTCAGCGTCGTCGAGCACCCCGGACAGCGCGGCCCGCGCCGTCGACGCCGCCTCCCGCAGCGAGTCCAACTCCGACAGCCGACGGATGTCGGCGACCAGTGCTTCGTCTTCGCCGGGCAATGGGTCGATCGCGTCGATCTCCTGGAGCGCGAACTGCAGACGGTCGGCCTCCTGGGCGAGATCCCTGGCCCGGTTCGTGCGATCGATCAGGTCTCGGCGGGCCGTCAGCCATTCGTCGCGGGCGGCGCGGTATTTGGCCAGTTTGACGCCGACGTCGGCGAACCGGTCCAGGGCAGCGCGTTGTTCCTCGGGCTTCATCAGTCGCAGCTGGTCGTTCTGGCCGTGGAGGGTCAGCAGCTGCGTGGTGAACGTGCTCAGGGACTTGGCGGGCACGCTGCGACCGCCGAGGTAGGCGCGCGACGGACCATCACGGCTCACCGACCGCAAGGCGATGACACTGCCGTCATCATCGCGCTCCGAGCCTGACGAATCCAGGATCTCGTCGATGTCGGCAGTGACGCCGGCGTCGAGTTCGGTGGTGGTGAAGCGGCCCTCGACCACGGCACGATCAGCACCCGTCCGCACCCGGTTGGCGTCGGCGCGGGCGCCCCCGAGAAGGTGCAGACCGGTCACCACCATCGTCTTTCCGGTGCCGGTCTCCCCCGTGAGCACCGTCAGCCCACGGTCGAACTCTGCATTGGCGGCGCTGATGGCACCCAGCGCCTCGATCCGGATCTCGGCCAGCACGTCGTTACTGTCCGCGCCAGCCGGTGACCGGCAGCCGGAACTTACGCACCAGCCGGTCGGTGAAGGGGGCACTGTCCAAGCGCACCCACTTCACGGGCGTGCCGCATCGTGTCGCCTCGAGCCGACCACCGGCCGGCACCACCATCTGCCTGCGCCCGTCGCAGAACACCAGCGCGTCGTATCCACTGGCCTCGATCTCGACCGCGATGGTGGCGTTGGGGCTGGTGACCATGGGACGCGCAAAAAGCGCATGAGCGTTGTTGGGCACCACCAGGATCGCTTCGAGGTCAGGCCACAGCACCGGGCCGCCCGACGAGAACGCATAAGCGGTGGAACCGGTGGGGGTGGCCACCAGCACACCGTCGCAGCCGAACGACGACACCGGCCGGCCATCGATCTCGACCACCACGCCCAGCACGCCGAGCCGCGGCCCCTTCTCCAGGCTGGCCTCGTTCAACGCCCAACCGCGATCGACCACTTCTCCGTTCACCCGGACCAGGACGTCGAGCGTCATCCGCGTCTCGACGCGGTAGGTACGTTCGACCACGTGATCGAGCACGGTCTCGAGTGCATCCGCTTCGGCTTCGGCCAGGAAACCGATGCGGCCCAGGTTCACTCCCAGGACCGGGATGCCGACATTGCGGGCGAGTTCGGCGGCCCGCAGGAAGGTGCCGTCACCGCCGAGAACCAGGACGAGTTCACAGCCCTCGGCCGCGTTCTCTTCGGCGTCCACCACTTCGATCTCGGCGCCGAGTGCCCGCATGTCGTCGGGCGACAGATGCAGAGGACCTCGGTCGACGGCCTCGGCCGACAGCAACCGCAGCGCAATACCGTTGTCGCCCAACACTTTCTGTACCCGGCGCGCGACGTCGGTAGCTTCTTCGCGGCCGGTGTGCACCACCAGCAGGATCGTGCGGTCGCTTGTCATTGCGGCCCTTCGTCGACGGCTTGGCGGATAGCGGTATCGAGTTCGTCACCCTGCAGTCCGCGATCGGTCTCGTTACGCAGCCACAGGAAGTACTCCACGTTGCCCGACGGCCCGGGCAGCGGACTGGCCACCACGCCGACCGTCTGCCACTGCAACTCAGCGGCGCGCGCAGACACCGCGCGCACAGCAGATTGGCGCAGCAGCGGGTCAGAAACCACACCACCGGCACCGACCTGGCCTTTGCCCACCTCGAACTGCGGTTTCACCATAGGAACGATATCGGCGTCGGGGCTCGCGCACGCGGCCAGTGCGGGCAATACGGTCGCCAGCGAGATGAACGACAGGTCAGCGACGATCACCTGCACCGGCCCGGCGATCAGTTCAGGGGTCAACGTGCGGACGTTGGTGCGTTCCAGCACCGTCACCCGCTCGTCGGAGCGCACCGGCCACGCCAGCTGCCCGTAACCGACGTCGACCGCGACCACCTCCCGGGCGCCCCGGTCCAGCAGCACCTCGCTGAATCCTCCGGTCGACGCGCCGGCGTCCAGACAGCGGCGGTCGGTGACCTCGATACCGAACGCGTCGAGTGCGCCCATCAGTTTGTGCGCGCCCCGGGACACCCAGCTGCGCTCGCCGTCTTTCACTTTCAGACTGGCCGTCTGCGCGATCGCCGTAGCGGGTTTGGTGGCAGGCATACCGTCGACCAACACCCGACCGGCGCTTATCAGTTCGGCCGCCTGCTGGCGCGACCGGGCGAGCCCACGCCGGACCAGCTCGGCGTCAACGCGCGTACGCCGTGTCACGGTTGGTCAGCCCTTCTCCACCGATTCCAGAGCCTGCACCAGGACATCGTGTGCCTCTTCGAGGCGACGGGCCACATCGTCGAGGTCGAGACCGTGATGGCCCGCTTCGTCGTGCGCGATCTCGGGCAGTTCGCCGAGCAGCGCGTCCATCCGCGCACGAACCAGATCTGCGTCAGTACTCATACGGCACTCACGCTAGCTGATCAGCGGGTGCCAGCAGCGACCAGCGCTGGAGTGCCGCAGCCGCCGTGTCGTCGCCGGCCCGCACCGTGAACTCGACGTCGTCACGGCCGGTATCCCAGATCGCTCTCGCCACGGCCCTCACGATGGACAGGCCGTCGGCTTCGGATTCACTACCGGTGGCACTCACCGTGACGGCGGCGTCGTCGACCGACACCTGCCACGCAGGCTGAGCAGCGACCGCGCAGGACGCCGCGTCGCGGTGCAAGGCCCGCAGATCTTCCGCGATGAACGTGGGCCGCTGCGCCGATACCGCGTGGACCGCGTCGCGCGCGTTGTTCACGCCGGTGAGCACCAGCAGGCTGGGGATCCCCGCCGCGATGGCCCCGGCGATATCGGTGTCGAGTCGGTCACCGACTACCAACGGAGTCGCGAAATCGCCGCGCGCCAACGCATTTTCCATCAACGTCGGCGCGGGTTTGCCCGCCACCTGGGGCTCGGCATCGGTGGCGGTCCGCAACGCAGCGACCATCGAGCCGTTGCCGGGTAGCAGACCGCGTTCGGTAGGCAGTGTCTTGTCCACGTTGGTCGCGACCCAGAGCGCACCGGAGCAGATGGCCAATGCCGCCTCGGCGAGATCGGACCAACCGGTTTCCGGGTTGTGCCCCTGGACGACGGCCACCGGTTGATCGCTGAACAGCCGCACGGGACGCAGGCCCACGGTGCTGACTTCGGCGGCCAATGCGTCTGTGCCCACGATCAACACCGGCGCATCCGACGGCAATTGTTGCGCCAACAGCCGGGCCGCCCCCTGCGCACTGGTCACCACATCGTCGGCGGCCGCCGTGAATCCGAGCTCACGCAGATGCGCCGCGACGTCGCCGGCTGCGCGCGAGGCGTTGTTGGTCACGTAGAAGATCGTGGCCGTCACCCGGTTCAAGGCGTCAACAGCCCCTTCGGTGGGCTCATGCCCGCGGAACACCGTTCCGTCGAGATCGAGCATCAGGCAATCGTATTGCTGCGCAAAGGTTGTCACCTCAGGCGAGCTCGCCGATACGGTCTTCGGCGTCGGTGACGTTATCGACGTCAGCGCTGGCGGCATGGAAGAACCACTGCACGGCTTCGTCGGTTCGTTCCAGCGCCAGCAGGGCCTCGGCGTAGGCGTAGAACAGCCGCGCCGCGGTTTGGCCACTGCGCTTCGGATCGAGCGGCGGCGATGCCAGCACGGCCAGCGACTGCTCCAGCTGACCGAGGTCGGCTCGGGCGCCCGCGATGACGATGCGTAGTTCGTCGGCTTCGTCGCCGGTGAGCGCTTCGGCCTCGGGGCTGCGGGCGAGTTCGATGGCCCGCTCCGGCCGGCCGACTCCCCGCTCACAATCGGCGATGAGGGCCAACAGTTCAGATTTTGCGCCCATTCGTCGGGCCGCTCGCAGTTCGGAAAGCGCCTGCGCCCAGTCACCACATCGGTATGCCGCGATGCCGACAGCCTCGCGGACGGCCGCGATGCGCCCTGACCGCTGCCGGGCCGCGCGTGCGTGTTCCAGTGCAGCCTCGGGATCTTCGTCGAGGAGCTCGCCGGCCGTGACCAGGTGGCGGGCAATGGTGTCGGCGGTTGTCTTGTCCAGCGTGCTCAACTCCCGCCGGACATCCGGGGCCAACTGCTTGGCGTCGACCGTCGCGGGGATCGGAGGCGCCAACGGGGGCTGTGAGCCCTCGGGGCCATCCGACCGACGCTGCGGTTGTGCACGCCGGGCCCGGTCTGGACCCGACCGCGACGGCGGTTGTGCTCCGTTGCCGCGCCGGGGTGCGCCACCGTCCCGATTGGGGCGCCCCGGCCGGCGATCCCCGCCGCCTCTGTTGTCGACCACTGGTGCCTCTCGCTCGAATCCTCATGCCAGGATACGGGTACCAGTGTTTGACGGACAATTCACCAGTCAAAAGAATGGTGAATGCCAATTCCAAACAATGGCATCAATTGATTTGTCGGACAAATAGAAATACCCCCCACTTGTGGTGGGGGGTATTTCTAATGTGTGTTCGGCGGTGTCCTACTTTTCCACCCGAAAGGGTAGTATCATCGGCGCTGACAGGCTTAGCTTCCGGGTTCGGGATGGGACCGG
>JBEVFK010000068.1:0-20898 GCA_040512325.1 Mycobacterium sp.
GGCAGCGCTTCCCACGGGGCGCAGCCACAGCGGAGAAGTTGGCAGGCGCACCCGCCCGCGGGCTCGACAGCATCGGGCATGTCGCCTGGTTCGTCGTCACCGCCGTCGGGTCCATCGGCCACGCGCTGCGGTACTACCGCAAGGAGATGCTGCGGCTGATCGCCGAGATCGGCATGGGTACCGGCGCCATGGCGGTGATCGGCGGCACTGTCGCCATCGTCGGCTTCGTCACTCTCTCTGGCGGCTCACTGATCGCCATCCAGGGCTTCGCCTCGCTTGGCAACATCGGCGTCGAGGCCTTCACCGGCTTCTTCGCCGCGCTGGTCAACGTCCGCATCGCCGCGCCGGTGGTCGCCGGGCAAGCCCTGGCCGCGACGGTGGGCGCCGGGGCCACCGCCGAGTTGGGTGCCATGCGCATCAGCGAAGAGATCGACGCGCTGGAAGTCATGGGCATCAAATCGATTTCGTATCTGGTGTCGACTCGGATCATGGCCGGCTTCGTGGTGATCATCCCGCTCTACGCGATGGCGATCATCATGAGCTTCCTGTCCGCCCAGATCACCACGACGCTGTTCTATGGTCAGTCGTCGGGCACCTACGAGCACTACTTCCGCACATTCTTACGACCTGATGACGTCATGTGGTCTTTCGTGCAGGCCATCATCATCTCGGTCATTGTCATGTTGAACCACTGCTACTACGGCTACAACGCCAGCGGTGGTCCGGTGGGTGTCGGTGAGGCCGTGGGTCGTTCGATGCGTGCCTCGCTGGTCCTGATCGTCGTCGTCGTCCTGTTCGCCTCGTTGGCGCTCTACGGCGTCGACCCGAACTTCAACCTGACGGTGTAGGCATGGGCACGGAACAGCTGCGGTCGCCCGCCAACGCACAGCGCACGCCGCCCTTCAAGGTGGCCGGTCTGGTGCTGATCCTGATCGTCGCCGTGGTGTCGGTTCTGGTGTATGTCCAGTTCCGCGGCGGATTCACCCCCACCACCAAACTCACCCTGCTCTCCGATCGGGCCGGCCTGGTGATGGATCCGGGGTCCAAGGTCACCTACAACGGTGTCGAGATCGGCCGGGTGGCCGCCGTCGACCCGGTGGAACGCGACGGCACCACCACGGCGCAGCTGACGCTCGACGTCGACCCGCGCTACATCGACCTGATTCCGGCGAACGTCAAAGCCGACATCCAGGCCACCACGGTGTTCGGCAACAAGTACGTGTCGTTCACCTCTCCCGAGGATCCGGACTCGGCACGCATCTCTGACGCGGACGTGATCGACGTGACCGGCGTGACAACGGAATTCAACACGCTGTTCGAGACCATCACGTCGATCTCCGAACAGGTGGACCCGGTCAAGCTCAACATGACGCTGTCGGCGACGGCCGAAGCGCTGACCGGACTGGGGGAGAGGTTCGGCGAGTCCATCGTCAGCGGCAACACCATCCTCGACGACATCAACCCGCGGATGCCCCAGATCCGTTACGACATCCAGCGTCTGGCCGATCTGGCGGACGTGTATTCGTCGGCGTCGCCCGATCTGTTCGACTCGCTGGACAACGCGGTGGTCACAGCCCGCTCGCTCAACGAGCAGCAGGGCGATCTGGACGCCGCGCTGCTGGCGGCGGTCGGTTTCGGCAACACCGGCGGAGACGTCTTCGAACGGGGTGGGCCGTACCTGGTGCGCGGTGCCGAGGACCTGGTGCCGACGGCGCGGACGCTCGACAAGTACAGCCCGGCGCTGTTCTGCACCATCCGCAACTACGCGAAGATCGCTCCGAAGGTCGCCGACTCACTCGGCGGAAACGGCTACTCGCTCAACACCAATACGACGTTCCTCGGCGCGGAGAACCCGTATGTGTATCCGGACAACCTGCCCCGGGTCAACGCCAAGGGCGGCCCCGGCGGCGCGCCGGGCTGCTGGCAGGAGATCACCCGGGAGCTGTGGCCGGCACCGTATCTGGTGATGGACACCGGTGCCTCGATCGCTCCGTACAACCACTTCGAGTTGGGCCAGCCGATTCTCACCGAATACGTCTGGGGCCGCCAGGTCGGGGAGAACACGATCAACCCATGAAGATCACCGGTACTGCCGTCAAGCTGGGCGCCTTTTCCCTGGTGCTGCTCATGTTCACGGCCATCATCATCATCGTCTTCGGTCAGATCCGGTTCGACCGGACCACCGGATACTCCGCGGAATTCGAGAACGCCAGCGGCCTGCGGGCGGGCCAGTTCGTCCGGGCCTCCGGGGTGGAGGTCGGCAAGGTCTCCAAGGTGGAGTTGGTCGACGGCGGCCAGCGGGTCCGCATCCACTTCGACGTCGACCGGACCCTGCCGCTGTATCAGTCCACCACCGCGCAGATCCGTTACCAGGACCTGATCGGCAACCGCTATCTGGAACTGGCGCGCGGGCAGGGTGAAGGCTCGGATCGGGTGCTGGATGCCGGCGGTTTCATTCCGCTGTCCCGGACCACCCCTGCGCTGGACCTGGATGCGCTGATCGGCGGTTTCAAGCCGTTGTTCCGCGCGCTGGATCCCGAGAAGGTCAACAGCATCGCGCAGTCCATCATCACGGTGTTCCAGGGGCAGGGCGGCACCATCAACGACATCCTGGACCAGACCTCGCAGTTGACCAACGCGCTCGCCGACCGGGACCAGGCCATCGGAGAGGTGATCACCAATCTGAACACCGTCCTGGCCACCACGGTCAAGCATCAGAAAGAGTTCGACCAGACCGTCAACAATTTCGAGATCCTGATCACCGGCCTCAAGGACCGGTCCGATCCGCTGGCCGACGCGGTAGCCGACATCAGCGACGCCGCAGGCACTCTGGGTGATCTGCTGGCCGACAACCGGCCCGTCCTCAAAGACACGATCGGGCACCTGGAGAACCTCCAGCAGCCGCTGATCGACGGGCAGGCCCAGGTCGAGGACACGCTGACCAAGGTGCCGAACGCGTTGAAGATCATCGGCCGCGCCGGCGGCGTCTACGGTGACTTCTTCAACTTCTATGTCTGCGATCTGACCCTGAAGCTCAACGGTTTGCAACCGGGCGGCCCGGTCCGCACGGTGAAGGTGTTCACCCAGCCGACGGGCAGGTGCACGCCACAGTGAGAACTCTCGAAACCTCCAATCGGGTCAAGAGCGGTGTCATGGGCATCCTGATCCTCGTCCTGGTGGTCGGCGTGGGTCAGAGCCTCGCCAGTGTGCCGATGGTCTTCGCCCAGCCCACCTACTTCGGCTTGTTCGGCGATTCGGGAGGCATCAACACCGGGGACAAGGTGCGCATCGCGGGTACCGATGTGGGCACCATTCAGAGCCTGGCCATCGAGGGCGACCACGTGAAGATGGGTTTCTCGTTGAACGGCAACGAGATCGGCACCGATTCACGGGTGAGCATCCGCACCGACACGATCCTGGGCAAGAAGGTGCTCGAAATCGAGCCGCGGGGCACTGAAACGCTGCGGGCCTCGGGGGTGTTGCCCATCGGCCAGAGCACCA
Source organism: Mycobacterium sp. (assembly GCA_040512325.1). Classification (GTDB taxonomy): domain Bacteria; phylum Actinomycetota; class Actinomycetes; order Mycobacteriales; family Mycobacteriaceae; genus Mycobacterium. Next base: position 3,502 of record JBEVFK010000068.1, read on the forward strand.
CGCCGTACCAGATCTACGACGCCTTCTTCGACGTCACCAAAGCCGCCGCGGGCTGGGACATCAAGACCGTCAAACAGTCGCTGAACGTGCTCAGTGAGACCGTCGACCAGACCGCGCCGCACCTCAGTGCCGCACTCGATGGCGTCGCGCGGTTCTCCGACACCATCGGCAAGCGCGACGAACAGTTCCGGCAACTGCTGGCCAATGCCAACAAGGTCGCCAGCGTCCTGGGCGACCGTAGCGGCCAGATCAACGACCTGCTGGTGAACTCCCGGACCCTGCTGGCCGCGATCAACGACCGCGGCGCGGCCATCGACTACCTGCTGGAGAACGTCTCGCAGGTCTCGCGGCAGTTCAAGGGCCTCATCGATGACAACCCGAACCTCAACAAGGTGCTCGAGCAGTTGGAGACGGTCAGCGGAATCCTGGAGCGGCACAAGTTCGATCTGCAGGAGTCGCTGTCGACGCTGAGCAAGTTCACCGCCTCGCTGGCCGAAGCCATCGGCTCCGGACCGTACTTCAAGGTCATCCTGATCAACCTGCTGCCGGGCCAGGCGGTCCAGCCGTTCATCGACGCCGCCTTCAAGAAGCGCGGCATCGACCCCGAGCAGTTCTGGCGCAACGCTGGGCTGCCTGCCTTCCAGTTCCCCGACCCGAACGGGGAGCGTCAACCCAACGGTGCCCCGCCGCCGGCGCCGCGGGTGCTCGAGGGCACCCCGGACTTCCCGGGGCCCGCGGTACCGAAGGGCTCGCCGTGCTCCTACACCCCACCGGCCGACGGGATTCCGTCACCAGCGGATCCGCTGCCGTGTGCATCGCTGACCACGGGCCCGTTCGGCGACAACCCCTACGGACCCAATTACGGTCCGCCCGTGGGCGTCCAGACCTCGGCACCCAACCCGAACGCTCCGCCCCCGGCGCCCGGTCTGCCCATCGCCGGTGCGCCCGGCCAGCCCGCGCCTGCCGTCCCGGGGACCCCGGTACCGATCGCGGAAGGACCCGTCGGCGCCCGCACCGTACCGCTCGGTCCGCCGCCGGGTCCCGGTCCGCCGCCGGTTCCGGTGCCGCCGGTACCGCCCGCCGCGCCGCCCGTACCGGGCCCGGGTCAGCAGCTGTCGCCGAATACGCTTGCGCCCCTGCCGGGTAACCCGCCCTTCGTCGTCCCGTCGATCGCGCCGCAAGACACGGGAGGTAACTAGCCGATGTCGACGATCTTCAACGTTCGCAACATCAAACTGCCGGGCATCTCCCGGACGGCGGTCATCATCGGAGCACTTGTCGTGGTCCTCGGACTGGTCGGCGCGGTGGTCGGCTGGCAGCTGTACAAGAAACTGACCTACAACACCGTCGTCGCGTATTTCCCTCAGGCACTGGCGCTGTACCCCGGTGACAAGGTGCAGATCATGGGCGTCAAGGTCGGGACCATCGACGACATCGAGCCCGACGGCGACAAGATGAAGGTCACCTTCAGCTACGAGAACAAGTACCCGGTGCCTGCCGATGTCACGGCGTCGATCTTGAACCCGAGCCTGGTCGCGTCGCGCACCATCCAGCTCTCACCCGCCTACACCGGTGGACCAGAGTTGGAGAACGACGCCGTCATTCCGCTGGAGCGCACCCAGGTACCCGTCGAGTGGGACGACCTGCGCAACCAGATCACCGACATCGTCTCGGAACTGGGCCCCACACCGGAGCAGCCCAAGGGTCCGTTCGGCGACGTCGTCGAATCCTTCGCCGATGGCCTCGCGGGCAAGGGCGAGCAGATCAACACCACCCTCAACGGATTGTCCGAAGCCGTCACCGCGCTCAACCAGGGTCGCGGCGACTTCTTCGCGGTGGCCAAGAGCCTCGCCTTGTTCGTCAACGCGCTGCACCAAAGCGACCAGCAGTTCGTCGAGCTCAACGACAATCTCGCGCAGTTCACCAACTCGTTCAACAACGACGACCAAGAAGTAGCCACCGCGTTGCGGGAGATCGACGGATTGCTCACCACCGCACAGCAATTCATCAATGACAACGGCTCGGAACTGTCCACCAGCATCAACAACCTGGCCGACACCACCAACGCGATCCTGCAGCCGGAACCGCGCGACGGCCTGGAGACCGCGCTGCACATCTTCCCGAACCTGGCGGCCAACCTGGTGAACATCTACGAGCCCACCCACGGTTCGCTCAGTGCCATCCCGGTGGTGGCCAGCTTCGCCAACCCGCTGCAGTTCATCTGCAGTTCGATCCAGGCGGGCAGCCGGCTGGGGTACCAGGAATCCGCCGAACTGTGCGCGCAGTACCTGGCCCCCGTGCTGGACGCCATCAAGTTCAACTTCCCGCCGTTCGGGGTGAACCAGTTCTCGACGGCGGCAACGCTGCCCAAGTACGTGGCCTATTCCGAGCCACGCCTGCAGCCCCCGCCCGGCTACAAGGACACCACGGTTCCCGGCGTCTGGTCACGCGACACCTTGTTCAGCCACGGCAATCACGAACCGGGCTGGATCGTCGCGCCCGGCATGCAGGGTCTGCAGGTCCAGCAGCTCACCAAGAACATGCTGACACCGGATTCGTTGGCGGCGTTGATGGGTGGGCCCGACCCTGCCGCCATTCCGCCCGCCGGTCCGCGCGGCGGAGCGGTGCCCAACGCCTACGACCAGAGCAATCCGTTGCCGCCACCGTGGTACCCGCAGCCGGGTCCGCCACCACCGCCCGCCCCCGAGGTGATCCCGGGTCCGCTGCCGCTGTCGCAACAGGAGCCCGGCCCGGCGCCGGCCGCTCCGGCACCGGGAGGGCCCGCACTACCCGCTGAGGTGGGGGCCCCGTGATGCGCGCCTGGACGTTCACCCGGCGGGCCACGTGGCGCGCCCTGGTCCTGTCGGTCACCGCGCTGGTGCTGGCCTCGTGCGGCTGGAAAGGCGTGGCCAACGTGCCGCTGCCCGGCGGACCGGGCACCGGCGGCGACACCATGACCGTCTACGTGCAGATGCCGGATACCTTGGCCCTCAATGTCAACAGCCGCGTCCGGGTGGCCGACGTGTTCGTCGGCTCGGTGCGCAAGATCGAACTGGTGAACTGGATCGCCACGGTGACCCTGGACATCCAGCCGGGCATCCAGCTCCCGGAGAACGCGACCGCGCGCATCGGGCAGACCAGCTTGCTGGGCACCCAGCACATCGAGCTGGCGGCGCCGGACGACGACCCCTCGTCGCAGCCATTGCGCAGCGGCGACACGATTCCTCTGCAACGCTCCTCGGCGTACCCCACCACCGAACGCACGCTGGCCAGCATCGCCACCGTCCTGCGCGGCGGCGGGATCCCGAACCTGGAGGTCATCCAGACCGAGGTCAACAACATCCTCGACGGTAACGGCGAACAGATCCGGGCCTTCCTCGACAAGTTGGACGTATTCACCGAACAGCTCAATCTGCAACGTGACGACCTCACCCGGGCCATCGACTCGACCAACGAGCTGTTGGCCATCGTCGCCGACCGCAACGAGACGCTGGACCGGGTGCTCACCGAAGTCCCGCCGCTGATCCAGTATTTCGCCGACCAACGCGAGGTGTTCGCCGATGCCGTGATCGCCCTGGGCCGATTCGGCCGGGCCACCGGTGACAACCTGTCGGCGGCACGGGCGGATCTCGAGACCAACCTGCAGCTGCTCCAGCGGCCGCTCAAGCAACTCGGCAGGGCCTCGCCGTATCTCGCCGGCGCACTGGAACTGATCCTGACGGCGCCGTTCGCGATCGACAACGTGCCCAAGGTGGTTCGCGGTGACTACATCAACACCTCGGCGACGTTCGACCTGACGCTGAGCACGTTGGACAACGCGTTCCTGACGGGCACCGGGTTCTCCGGCGCGCTACGGGCGCTCGAACAGGCGTGGGGTCGCGACCTGAACACGATGATCCCGGACGTGCGTTTCACGCCGAACCCGAACTCGGTGCCGGGCGGCCCACTCGTGGAGCGGGGTGAATAGGCGATGCTGACTCGTTTCATCCGAATTCAGTTGGTGCTGTTCGCCATTCTCACGGTGATCGCGTTGGTGGTCCTGGGCTGGTTCTACCTGCGCCTGCCGAGCATCGCGGGTATCGGGCAGTACACGCTCACGGCGGAACTGCCGGCCTCGGGCGGGCTGTACCGGACGGCGAACGTCACCTACCGCGGCATCACCATCGGCAAGGTCACCGACGTCGTGCCCACCGAGTCCGGTGCCAGAGCCACGATGAGCATCGAAGAGCGCTACCAGATCCCCGTCGACGCGGTGGCCAATGTGCATTCGGTCTCCGCCATCGGCGAGCAGTACCTGGACCTGGTGGCCGAAGGCGATTCCGGCCAATTCCTCTCGCCCGGACAGACGATCACCCAGGGCACGGTCCCGCGCGAGATCGGGCCTGCGCTCGATGCGGCCGATCAGGGCCTGGCAGTGCTGCCGAAGGAGAAGATCGCCGGTCTGCTGGACGAGACGGCCATGGCCGTCGGCGGCATGGGCCCGGCGTTGCAACGTCTCGTCGACGGCACCCAGGCCATCGTCAAGGATTTCGACGCCAATATCGGTGACATCAACTCGATCATCGACAACTCGGCGCCGATCATCGACAGCCAGGTGAACTCCGGCGACTCCATCCGGCAGTGGGCGGCCAATCTGAACAGCATCGCCGCCCAAACCGCACAGCAGGATCAGGCGCTGCGCAGCACCTTGTCGAAGGCGGCGCCCACCGCCGATGCGGTGACCGCGGTGTTCAGCGATGTTCAGGAGGCGTTGCCGCAGACCCTGGCGAACCTGTCGATCGTGCTCGACATGGTCAAGCGGTACAACAAGGGCCTGGAGCAGACGCTGGTGATCCTGCCGCAGGGTGCCTCGGTGGCCCAGGCGGTGGCCGCTCCGTTCGACGGTGCTGCTGCGCTGAACTTCAGCTTGACCATCAACCAGCCGCCACCCTGCCTCACGGGCTTCCTGCCGGCCACCGAGTGGCGCTCACCGGCCGACACCACCACCGCGCCGTTGCCCAGTGGCACCTACTGCAAGATCCCGAAGGACACGCCCGCGAACGTGGTCCGCGGTGCACGCAACTATCCGTGCGCCGATGTGCCCGGTAAGACCGCGGCGACGCCCCGCGAGTGCCGCAGCGACGAGCCGTATGTGCCGCTGGGCACCAATCCCTGGTACGGCGACCCGAACCAGGTGCTGAACTGCCCGGCGCCCGGCGCCCGGTGTGACCAGCCGGTGAACCCCGGCCGGGTGATCCCTGCACCGTCGATCAACAACGGGATGAACCCGCTGCCTGCCGATATGTTGCCGCCGCCGGCACCGATCGTCAGTGATCCGTTGAGTCCGCCGGGCAGCGGTACGGTGCAGTGCAGTGGGCAGCAGCCCAATCCGTGCATCTACACTCCGGCACCAGGTTCGGCGATCTACAACCCGCAAGCCGGGGAGATCGTCGGCCCCGACGGGGTCAAGTACTCCGTCAACAACTCGACTAGCACAGGAGATGAGGGATGGAAGGAGATGCTGGCGCCCGCCAGCTGAATCCCGACGACCCCGATGACCCGAAGCCAGCGGAAGCCGATGACGACGCGCTGACGCCCGTTTCCCGAGTGAACAGTCGCGGCTGGCTGGTCGGCATCTGCGCGACGCTGGTGATCGCCGGAGCCGCACTGGCCACGGGTGGTTTCCTCGCGCTGCGTTCCCATCAGGAGGCCGCGTCGGTGGCCGGTGCCGAGGCACAGGCCACCCAGGCGGCCAAGGACTGTGTTGCCGCCACGCAGGCGCCGGACACCAATGCCATGGCCGAGAGCCAGGCCAAGATCATCGAGTGCGCCACCGGCGACTACAGCGTCCAGGCGACGCTCTACAGCGGGGTGCTCGTCGAGGCGTATGAGGCCGCCAACGCCCAGGTCCAGGTCACCGACATGCGGGCGGCGGTGGAACGGCACAACGATGACGGGTCCATGGACGTGCTGGTGGCGCTGCGCGTCAAACTGACCAACACCGAAGTCCAAGAACAGGAAACGGGCTATCGGCTGCGCGTGAACATGGCACCCGACAACGGTACGTACAAGATCGCCCGCCTCGACCAGGTCACTACGTGACGGCCGTGCTTTCCGACACCACGTTCGCCGGGTCCGACGCGGAGGCCGCGACGGCCCCGCCCCCGGCGAGGTGGCCGGCGCGCGCGGCTGCCTTCGCCATCGACGTCTTCATCGGCACCGGCGTCATCACCACCCTGCTGCTGGTCGCGTGGTCGACGGAGCAGCGCAGCTGGTTGTGGTGGGTGTGTGTGGTGGCTGCGGGGGTGGTGCTGCTGACGATCGCGGTCAATCGGCTGCTGCTGCCGGTGCTGGTCGGCTGGAGCCTGGGCCGGGCGCTGTTCGGTCTGCGCGTGGTCCGGCGGGATGGTTCGCCCGTGGGGCCGTGGCGGCTACTGCTGCGGGACCTGGCCCATGTGCTCGACACGGCGGCGCTCCTGCTCGGCTGGCTGTGGCCGCTGTGGGATTCCCGGCGGCGCACCTTCGCGGACCTGCTGGTGGGGACCGAGGTCCATCGTCTGGTGGCGCGTCCCGCCCGGGCCGGCCGGACCACCGGCATCGTGGTGTCCGCGGCGGCGCTGGTGGCGGCGGCGGCCGCCGGGTCGAGTTATGTCGTGGTGTATCACGCCGAGCTACGGGTGGCCCAGGCCCGTGAACAGCTGGCCGTGGCCGGCCCGAAACTCGTCGAGGGCATGCTCAGCTACGACCCCGCGACCCTGCAGGCCGATTTCGACCGAGCTCAGGGCCTGGTCACCGACGGCTATCGCGAACAGCTGGTGGCTCAGCAGACGATGGTCGCGAGCGGAGGTGCGATCCTCAACGAGTACTGGGTGGCCAACAGTGCCGTGCTCACCGCGGCCCAGGATCGCGGCACCATGCTGCTGGCGATGCAGGGCCAGCGGGGCACCCCGCCGGAACAACGCTTCATCACCGCGACGGTCAAGGTGGACTTCGAGAAGGTCGACGGCCAGTGGCGGGTGGGCGGTCTGACGATCCTGTCGAGCCCGCGCACGGAAGGACCGGGGCAGTGAGCCCGCGCCGCCGGGTCGAACCCCAAGCGCCGCAAGCATTCCGCGAGCGGCCACCGCACCGCGGCCGCCGCACCGGCCTGGCAGTCCTGGTCTCGGCGGCCACGGTCGTGATCGTCGCCGCCATCGCGGTGAGCGCGCTGCTGCTCGTCGCGCACGAGAAGCGGTACCGCGCCGAGAGCAGGAACCTGGCGGCCATCGAGTACGTCCGGTTCTTCATGACGCAGTACACGTCGCCAGATCCCATGCGCGCCAATGACTATGCCGACCGCGTACTGGCACAGGCCACCGGCGTGCTGGCGCAGAACTACCAGGAACGGATGAACGAGATCGTCGTGCAGGTGGCCCAGGCCGAACCCACGACCGGCACTGTGCTCGACGCCGGAGTGGAGCGCTGGAATGACGACGGCAGCGCTGATGTCGTGGTGGCGACCAAGACGGTGACGACGTTGCCCGACGGCTCGACGTTCTCCGACAGCGCCCGGTGGGTGGCCACCGCGATCCAGGAAGGGGACCAGTGGAAGATCAGCAATCTGACCCAGGTGATCTGACGGGGGGCGATCTGACGGACGGCGCTGGGCACGACGAAATCGACGAACCAGCGCCGAAGCCCAGCCACCGCATGCCGGTCGGCAAGGCGCGACGCGGGGTGGCCGCCCCGCCCGCTGCGGCGCCCGACGAATCGGACGTGGAGTCCACCGAAAGCGACTCCGAATCCGACACGGCTCCGGCAGCGTCCGTGGTGTTCGTCGAGCGGCGAAACGCCGGGCGCTGGGCACCGGCGGCGGTGGGTGTCGCCGCGGCCCTGTTCATCGGGGCCGGCGCGTTCGCCGGTGCGACGGTGCAGCCCTACCTGGCTGACCGTGCGGTGGTGGACACCAAACTCGACATCGCGCGGACCGCCGCCGACGCGATCACCACGCTGTGGACGTACAACCCGGAGAACATGGAGTCGCTGGCCGACCGGTCGGCGCGATTCCTCGGCGGCGACTTCGCGGCGCAATACCGCAAGTACGTCGACGCCATCGCGCCCACCAACAAGCAGGCCCAGGTCACCAACAACACGCAGGTGGTCGGAGCTGCGGTCGAATCTCTCGACGGCGCGGACGCGACCGCCATCGTCTACACCAACTCCACCGCCACCAGCCCGTTGACCAAAGACATCCCGTCGCTGCGCTACCTGTCGTATCGGTTGACGATGCAACAGGGCAGCGCGGGATGGTTGGTCACCAGTATGAACACCATCACCTCACTGGACCTGACACCGCAGATCTGAGCAACCGACCAGCGATATTGCTGAAACGTCAATAATTCTGGTCACAGTCGTATATCTTTCTATGTGCCAGCTGTGAGTGGATTGGCGCGGCGCCCTCGGGCGTGCCGGTGCCGTCCCTCCGCCGCAGGCTCGACTCGGGCAGTGCGCTGCCCGCCATGAGTCGGGGGCGGACACCGGAGAGGCGATACTTGGCCCATGGCCGTCGCCTCCCCGGTGTCTGAAAAACTCACCACCCCGTGGGGATGAGGCCCAAGCTGCAGATGATGTTGGTGACTGCGCTGCCGAGCCGCGTCGCGGACCTCGTCCTGCGCAGGTCTTTCGGTCAGCTGTGAAGGTCCCTCCAGCTAATTGACCATAGCGTTAGCGAAGCCTGGGGTGTTGGTCGGAATCTGTTGTAGCAATTTGCGCTCGAAAGATCCTGCAAGTGTTACGGTCCTGAGGAAATCCTGAGAATGGCACTGAAGGGACTGCTCAGATGGGATCCAGGCACCGCAATCTCAGCCGCGCAGCGAAGAAGATCGCGACTGTCGGGACGGCCACTGCAACCGTCACCATGATGACCCTGGCCCTGACGCCACCTCTACAAGCAAATGCGGATGCCATCGAGACCCGCCTCGCGGACAGCCGAGATCCGGCCCTGGTCGGTGGTTCCGCCACTACCGTGCTCGGCGGGTTGGACGGGGGAGTGCTCCGTCTCGGTCTGAACCGAGCGGGGCTGACGGCCCTGGCCGCGACGCCCGGCACGCCCGGCCTCCCGCCGATGGCGCTCGCGCCCGGTGCCCCGGACCCGGCCTCGATCCCCGACCTGACGTTCGGCATCGGGACCCAGGCCTACGACGGACTCCAGGCCGTGGGCGCGGCCATCGAGAGTTTCCTCCTCGACAACATCAATCTGTCCGGACTGTTGCAGGCGCTCGGGGTTGACCCCGAGGCTGCGGTGAACAGTGCGCTCGGCGCGGTACTGACCGGGCTGCTGACGAACATCCCCGTCGATCTGTCCGGTGCCGTGGGCGGGTTGCCCATCATCGGTCCGGCCCTGGCGGCCGGATTCACCGCCGCGGGCATCGACAACGTCGCGGCGTTGCTCACCTTGATCGGATTCGACCTCGACGATCCACTGAATCTGGCCGGCGCGGCTGCGCCCGGCCTCAACATCATCACCACCGGGCCGCCATTGAGCCTGCTGGACTTCCTGGATGTCGACCTCGGTTGGGTGCCCGGCTATCCGAATTCCGTGGCTGACGAGATCAATGGCACGCCGTATCTGGATGTCAACGCCGTCGGACTGCTCACCCAGCTCTTGACCGATATCGGCACCGGCCAAGGCACACTGGGCGTGCGAATCCTGTTGAACACCGCCCTGACTGCCATCGGCCTGCTGCCGGGCGGAAACCTCGACATTCTCAACCTGCGCGTGCCTGTCGTCGCGGGGTTCGGGCTCGGTGCCTTCGCGGCGGGGATGGCGTACCCACAGGTGCTCGCCCAGCTGCCCTACCAGCCGGGCGGCGCGCTCTACGAGGGCGCGAGCCCGGTGGCCGGCAGCATCACCGTGCTGCCGCTGATCCTGCTGCGCAACCCGGGCCGCGCCAACGGTGGGCTGTTCGCCCGGTTCTACCCGCTGGCGGCCCTGGCGGGCATCGACACCGTCACCCCCGATGCCGAGGTCGCCAACAGCATCGACTCCAACGCGACGCCACTGCTGGACATCGCGGGGCTGGCGCTCGGCGGGGCGAACCTCGTCCCCATCAAGGTCGACGCGACCGTGGAGTACGACCCGCTGTCGGACTTCCCGGCCTGGTTCAACCCGGTGTCGCTGGCCAATGCCGGTGCCGCCGCGATGTTCCCGACCTACATCCTGCGTGGAATCACCGCGAACGGGGCGCTTGCGGCAATCACCGGCCAAGCGGAGCCCCAGCTCGCGGAAGCACTCGCGGGCGTCGCCGCCGGCGATCCGTTGGCGCTGAACCTGTATCTGACACTGCCCACCGACGCCTTGCCGTTGCTGGAACCGATCCGGCTGCCGGTGGATTTCCTCAATCTGGTGACCGGTGCGAACTTCAACAACCCCGTCGCCACCGCGCTGGAACCGGCGCTGAAGATCCTGACCAATCTCGGCTTCAGTGACGTCGACCAGGACAACGGCTACGAGCGCACCCTCGACCAGGCCGACGTCCTCACCCCGTTCGGCACCCTGCCGTCCACTGTCGACTGGGGTCGGGTGCCCGGCGACGTCGTCGCCGCGCTGCTCGACGGCATCGGACAGGCGGTGGCGCAGGGGATCGTCAGTCCGACACCGGTGGACAACCCGCTGCGCGACATCGTGGGCATCATCGAGTCACTGACCGGCGGCGGGGCCCAGACCGCCACTCCCGCTGCGGCGTTGCCCGCCCCTGAGGCGCCGTCGCTCCCGGCCGTCCTCGCCGATGAGCCCGCTGGACTGACCGCCGCCGCAAAGAAATCAGCGCAAGCGGCGCCTGCCGCTGACGAGAGCGACGACCCCGCGCCCGAGAGCACGGCCGTCGCCGTCAAGCGCGCACGGGGGCAGCTCAACCACGTGTTCGACCGCGCGACGGAGACGCTCGATGACGTGACCACGACCGCGCAGGACGAGGTGAAGAACATCGTCAGCGGAACGGAGAGGCCGGAGCGGGACTCGTCGGACAAGGCCTCCGATGGGTCCGGCGGCGCGAAGGTCACGCGGTCCGGCTCCCGCGCGAAGGACTCCTCGTCCTCTGACGAGGACTGACGTGGCCGCGGCATACTCGAGGAGTGCGGACCTTCGTCAAACACAACCCCGCCGCGCCACCGCGGTTCTTCGCCGGTGAAGCCGCTGGGCTGCAATGGCTTTCGACCAGTGGTGGCGCCAGATGCGCCACGGTGCTGGACTTCGACGACACCAGCCTGACCCTGGAGTACGTCGAATCCGGCAGTCCCGGTGCCGGGGCGGCCCGCATCTTGGGCCGCCGGCTCGCCGCTACCCATGATGCGGGCGCGCCGAGTTTCGGCGCACCGCCGGACGGCTGGACCGGGCCGGGCTACTTCGGCCCCCTGCAGCAGCCGTTGCCCATGAGTTACGCCGAGCATGCGAGCTGGGGTCCATTTTATGCCCAGGAACGCCTCTCTCCGATGCTCGAACGTGCGCGGCCCCAGCTGGACCATTCCACCGCAGGAAACATCGAGATCATCATGAAGCGCTGCAATGCAGGTCAATTCGAGGACGGGGAGACGCCGGCGCGGATCCACGGGGACCTGTGGAGCGGCAACGTCATGTGGACCGACGACGAGGTGGTGCTGATCGATCCCGCCGCGCACGGCGGCCATCGCGAGACCGACCTGGCGATGCTGCACCTGTTCGGATGTCCCCATCTGGATGCGGTGATCGACGGCTACCGCGACGTGCACGCCTTGGCTGCGGGGTGGCGCAGTCGTATCGGTCTGCACCAGCTGTACCCGTTGCTGGCACACGTGGTGCTCTTCGGTGGCAGCTATCGCGGCCAGGTGGCCCGTGCCGCCCAGTTGACGCTCGAAATCAGTTGAACGCCAGCCAGCTCGGCAACGCACGTTCGCGGGAGTCGCAGAGCACCTGGAAGGTGTCGCATGACCCCTTGGGGACACCGGCACCGGCCCACATCCCGCCGGTGTCACGGCGCAACACGATCGACGACGAGCCGCCGCCGTCGAGGAGCAGTGCCGTGTCGCTCTCCAGGGCGCGGAACAGGTCCTGCATCTGGTCGGGGGTGTAGCTGCCGCCCTGGAAGACGTACATCTCGTCGCGGGATTTGGAGTAAGCGATGGCGGTGCGCGCCGCTGCCGGCCCGGGGTCGTTGAGCTGTCCGGTTTCGCCGGGAGCCAACAGCCCGATTCCGGCCACCGCGACGAACTTGCTGCCGTCGTCGAGCAGCTTCTGGATCACCGGACCTGCGGCATCGTAGTCCTCGGTTGACGTCGGCGATATGACATACGGTGCCCCGCCGACCGGAAGAATCATCGTCGACAGCGCCGTCCAGGTCTCGTTGCCGTTCGACAGGGCCTGCTTGCCCGCGTAGGGGAGAGTGCCCGTCACCGCAACGTTGGCCCTGCCCTTGCCCTCGGTGTTGTCGACGTAGGCGCCCAATGGCGAGCTGCAGCCGGTGGTCTTCCACGAGCCCCCCGTCTGGCCGCGCACGTCGAAGAAGTTCGCATTGATGGCGATCGTCGGTTGGCCGAGGGCCTGCCAGGCTGCCACCGGGGTGTAGATCTCCGAGGCCTGCCACAGCCCTTCGCCGGTGCGGGCGCCGGGAGTGCGTTCGCAGCGGGCCTGATAGCCGGCGTGTGAATCGACCAGCAGTCGCGGCGCCAGGCGTTGGGAGGCTGCCTTGATGATCATCAGGTGGCCGCCGTTGTCCAACTCGTAGGCACCGCCTGCGGCGTTGAGCATCGGCGCGGGATGGCCGCCGCCGAAGTTGTACACGAGGTAGGACCCCTGCGTGTTCGCTATGGCGGTCGCCAGCTGATCTTTGCCGCTGGCCCGGGCGACGGATTGGCCGGAGATGGCGCCCAGGGTCGCACACAACAGGACCGAGGCGGCGACGGCGGTGGCGCGCCGGGCGACGGCGATTGCGGTTCTCACGGTTGCCCTTTCGGCGCACGCGGGGCGGTACGACATTAACCACAATAATCACACCAGCAACACTGTCAACTTTGATAACGGTCGCGTGACGGTTCGGCGCCGCGGGCATCACGTTACGGTCGACGGCGTTTGCTAACTCCGGCAGCCGGCGCACCCGCGGCCGCAGTGGGGTAGCGCGTTACCTCAGCCGTCGGACCGGAAGGGGCGAACACTGCAGTCGTCACTGCATCGTCGCAGTGCGAATGTCGAGGAGGATCCGATGTCCAATATCGATACCGTCAAAGCCGCTTACGAAGCGTTCAAGACCGGGGACCTGGCAGCGTTGAAGGACACCTGGTCCAACGACATCAGTTGGTGGAGTTCGAGTGAGACCAAACCCGGCGGCCAACGTGACGGGGTGGACGCCGTGATGCGGATGATGGCGGAAGTGCCCGAGCACTGGAACACCTTCACCGTCGAACCGGACCTGTTCATCGACGCAGGCAAGTACGTGGTGGTGTCCGGGCACTCCGAAGTGGCCAACGACAAAGGCAGTGCGACATCACGATTCGCGCATATCCTGGAGTTCGGCGACGACGGCAAGGTGGTGCGGGCCGAGATGCACTCCGATTCCGCGAAGGGGTACCGCCTGCAGAACTGAGCTAGCTACCGGGCGGAGCCAACCGGTACACCGCGTCGGCGTAGTCATCGGTGATGTAGATGGCACCGTCGGGTCCGGCGACCGCCGCGACCGGGCGACCCCAGCGTGCGCCGTCGTCGTCCTGGAAGCCCCCCACGAGTGTCTGTTGGTCGCCCAGATTGCCGTTCTCCCAAGGAAAGAACGCCACCTCCGGTGCTCGCGGCGGGGTGCGGTTCCAGGAGCCGTGGATGCCCACCAATGCTCCGCTGACGTACGGCGCGGGCAGCGCGTTCTCGGTGAAGGACAGACCCAGCGGCGCGGAGTGAGCGCCGAAGCTCTGCTCGATCGGTGGCAGTGCGGCACAGTCCAGGGCTGCGCCGTCGGGGTTGGTCTGCGCATCGTTGACCAAGCGCAGGTCCGCAGGGCCACCCTCGGGGTTGCAGTACGGCCAACCCAGCTCTCGTCCGGGAGTCAGCTTGGCGAGTTGCTCCGGCGGATTGTCGTTGACGAACTCGGGGTCCACTTCGCCGTCGGGCCTGGCGATGTTGTCGCGGCCGTTGTTGGCGGTCCACACCGCGCCGTCGGGGGCCACTGCCAGGCCGGTGCCGTTACGCACTCCGGTGGCAAACGGTTCGGCCGGCCCGCCGCCCGGCGGTACCCGCATGATGGTGGCCCGCGGCGGCGTGGCGTCGCGATCGTCGGCGGAGATGTTGCCCGTCGAGCCGATGGAGAAATAGACCGCGCCGTCGGGTCCGACCGTCACGCTCTTGAGCGCGTGCGAATACGCCCCGCGCAGATCGGCACTCTTGGCATCCGGGAGATCGGGGACCGCCACCTGCGGGTTCTCGGCACGCCCGTCGCGGTAAGTGTAGGAGTCGATCTGGTTGCTCTGCGCCACGTACAGCGTGTCGCCCGCGAAGGCCAAGCCGTGCGGTTGCTCCAGGCCCTCCAGCAGGACCGTGGATTCGGCAGACCCCGGTCCCGGCACCAGTTTGACCACTTCGCCTGCGGCGGGCACCGAGACCAGCAGTGCTCCGTCGGGCGTCCAGGCGGCCAGCCGGGCGCGGGGCACCCTGGCCCACACCGACAACGTCCAGCCCGGCGGCACCGTCGCCTGACGCGGGCTGTCGAAAGGCGCGGCGTCCATGCCGGCAGGCACCTCGACGGTGACCGCCACCGGCTCGGCCTGCGCTGACGTGGGCGCAGCCGAAGAGCTGGGTGCTGCCACGGAACTGGCCGGAGCTTCCGGGCTGGCCGGAGCTTCCGGCGACGAGGGGGACGAGCAGGCCGCGACCACCAGGGTCGCGGCCACGCTCAGGTACTTAATTGGCCAGGCCGGCATGCATCTCCCAGATGAGGATCTCGGCGGGCTCGGTGGCGGTGACCCGCTGACCGCCGGTGGCGGTGAAACGGACGGCATCGCCTTCTCCCAAGGGGCCCGCGCCTTCGAGGGTCACCGCGCCGCGCGGGACGAACAGGTGCAGGTAGGGCGCCTCGGGCAACTGCACGCTCTCGCCCGCGGCCAGTCGCGCACCGTGCAGGGCGGCGTACTTGTTGCGGATACTGATCGCCGTCTCGCCCTCGTGCTCGGGCATCCCGGAGGCGATGGTCACCAGTTTCCCGCGCATCAGCTCGTCATCGATCTCCATCTGCTGATACCCCGGGGCACTGCCGGACTCATCCGGGACCACCCACATCTGCACGAAATGAACCGGCTCGCTGTGTGTTTCGTCGCCGGTAAGCGTCCAGGAGTCGTTCTTCTCGGAGTGCATGATGCCCTTGCCCGCCGACATCCGTTGGGCCAGGCCCGGATAGATGACACCGGAGTGACCGGTGGAGTCCTGATGCACCAGAGACCCGCGCATCACCCAGGTGACGATCTCCATGTCGCGGTGGGGATGGGTGTCAAAACCGCTGCCGGGCTTGACGATATCGTCGTTGTTCACCAGGAGCAGGCCGTGATGGGTGTTGGTGGGGTCGTAGTTGTGCCCGAACGAGAAGGAGTGCTTGGAATCCAGCCAGGAGATCTTCGTCTTGGCGCGGTCGCCGGCTCGCCGGATGTCTACTGCGGTGGCTTCTGTCATGTCAGCACTCCTCGTGGCGTGGTTGCCAGCCTAGGTGGCGGCACTGATGTCGACAACATAGATGACACGTCATGTATTCCGCTATGCTGCGGGCATGTGGCTGACCGAGGACCAACAACGAGTGTGGCGTTCGTACTTGACCATGGTCAGCGCCCTCCAGCTGGCGATGAACCGCCAGCTGCAAGCTGACTGCGGCATCTCCCTCGGTGACTATGACGTCATGGTGACGCTATCGGAACGGGGCCCGCTGCGCGTGTTCGAGCTCGCCGACATCCTGGTCTGGGAGCAGAGCCGGACGTCTCACCAACTGCGCCGGATGCGCCAGCGCGGCCTGATCGCCCGGCAGGCCAACGACGACGATCGCCGCGGGGCCACCGTGTCGCTGACCAAGGGCGGCTACAACGCGCTGCGGGCCGCCGCTCCGGGGCATGCCGAACTGATCAGCAAGGTGGTCTTCGACGGGATCAGTGCCGAGCAGCTCGGCGCCCTGGACGCCTGGACCGCCTCGGCCCTGGGTCGGCTGACCTGAGCGCGATCCTGGCGGCCGCGATGGTGGACTTTCTCCACGGTCGGGCCAGGACAGTGTGGGTGAACCCCACACTCACGAGCACTACCAGTCCGACTCGTCGAAGGTGACGACGCCGCGAATGTTCTTGCCGTCCAACATATCCTGGTAACCCTGGTTGATGTCTTCGAGGCGATAGGTGGCAGTCACCATCTCGTCGACCTTGAGCTGGCCGGACTTGTAGAGACCGATCAGCTTCGGGGTCTCGATGTGGCTGCTGCCGCCACCGAAGATGTTGCCCTTCAACGTCTTCTGCAGCATGGTGAACAGGAACAGGTTGAGTTTGACGTCGACGTCGAACATCGACCCCATGCCGGTCACCACGCAGGTGCCCGTCTTGGCGGTCAGCGTCATCGCCTCTTCGATCATCTCGCCGCGGATCTCCCCGACGGCGATGATGGTCTTCTGCGCCATGATGCCGTGGGTCAGCTCCATGATCGGCATGATGGCTTCGGCCATCGTGGGATAGACGTGGGTGGCGCCGAACTTGACGGCCTGCTCGCGCTTGAACGCATGCGGGTCGATGGCGATGACATGGCGGGCGCCGGACAGTGCCGCGCCCTGCAGTGCGCTCATGCCGATACCGCCGACGCCCACCACGATCACCGTCTCACCCGGCTGCACCTCGGCGACGTTGGTGGCCGAACCGAATCCGGTGGGCAGTGCGCAGCCCATGATCGCCGCCGTCTCGAACGGAATATCGCGGTCGATCTTGACCACGGAGTCCTTGTGCACCGTCATATACGGTGCGAAGGTGCCGAGCAGGTTCATCGGCGACACTTCGTGTGAGCCGGCGTGGATCCGGGCGGTGCCGTCGGCGATGGCCTTGCCGCCCAGGAGCAGCGCACCACGGTCACACAACGACCGGAAGCCCTTCATGCACGGCGGGCACTCCCCACAGGCGGGGATGAAGGCGAGGATGACGTGGTCGCCTTCCTCCAGGCCGGTGACGTTCTTGCCGAGTTTGGTGATGACGCCGGCTCCCTCGTGGCCACCGAGGGCAGGCAGCCCGATCGGCGTCGCGCCCGTCGTCAGGTGGTAGTCCGAATGGCACATGCCGGACGCATGCATCCGGATCTGCACTTCGTCGTCCACCGGGTCGCCCAGGTCGATCTCGTCGATGCGGAACGGAGCGTTCAGCTCCCACAGCAGTGCGCCCTTCGTCTTCATGCCGGTGAGCATAGTCACGTTCTGTAAC
>JBEVFK010000069.1:0-36734 GCA_040512325.1 Mycobacterium sp.
CCCGTATCTCGGCGCCGTCGAGCGGCAGAGAGATGGGGGCTCGATCCACCGCGGGTAGGTCGACGCGGGAGATGGTGCGGTCATCCTGGATGACCGAGATGCTGCCCATGAAGAGGTTCACGGGGAGTTCGACATCAGCCGTCAGCGCGGCTGGACGCAATCCCGGCGGCACCGGGATGGTCAGCGACTGCAGGCCCTGCATGCCGTAGAACTCCAGCGTCGGGCTGGCGCCGAGGTCGCGCAGTGCGAGGGTGGGGGCGTCGGCCAACCGGCCGCTGCCCGTCGGTTCGGCCATCGCCGCAGGCGCGGCCAAGGTGACGACGAGCAACGCCGAGCACGCGAGCGTCGCCCCCCTCATTCCTAGGCGGTGTGTCGTTCGAGGGAACCGGAGTTTCATCATGACCCATCGGGTTGCGGACTCGTCGTGTGCTCGAGTCTGCACCACGACACCTAATGGTCTCAAATCTCGTTGCTGGCGTATGCAATTCACCCGTCTCAACGGTGCAGGAATCGACAGTTCCGTTAGCTGGCTACGTGGTTAGCCACCGATTCTTTACCGTCGACCAGCGAGGCAGAGACTCCCAGGGGGTTCTGGCAACGACCGGATACGCGCTACTTCTTCGCGCCACGCCACGCGCGTTCGAACGGTAGGCGCCAGGCGTTGGGAGCAATCAGTTGGTGAATCGCGTTGGGCCCCCAGGTCCCTGGTGCGTAACCCTTGACCGCGGGCGGATCGGCGAGCAGGCCCGCTGACCGCTCCCATAGCGACTCGATGCCCTCGGCGGTGGTGAACAGTGTGTGGTCCCCGCGCATGGCGTCGAGGATGAGCCGCTCGTAGGCTTCGAGGACGTCACCCGCCGAGTCCACTTCCTGCGTGGAGAACTGCATCGACAGCTTGTCGAGCTTCATGCCCGGTCCGGGTCGCTTCCCGTAGAACGACAGTGACACCTTCGACGAGTCGGCGAGATCGAACGTCAGGTGGTCGGGCCCCTGCGCCCCGACGCCCGAACCGGACGGGAACATCGTCCTGGGCGCCTCCTTGAATGCGATCGAGATGATGCGCATACCCTCGGCCATCTTCTTACCGGTACGCAGATAGATCGGCACGCCCGCCCATCGCCAGTTGTCGATTCCGACCTTGAGCGCGATGAACGTCTCGGTATCGGAATCCCTTGCCACGCCGTCGAGATCGCGATAGCCGGTGAACTGGCCCCGTACCACGTCCGAGCACTTGACCGGCAGCATCGACCGGAAGACCTTGTTCTTCTCCTCGCTGATGGCGCGGGGTTCGAGCGCTGTCGGCGGCTCCATGACGACGAACGCCATGACCTGGAACAGGTGCGTCACCACCATGTCCTTATAGGCGCCGGTGCTCTCGTAGAAGTTGGCTCGCTGATCCAGGCCCAGCGTCTCGGGGATGTCGATCTGGATGTGGTCGATGAAGTTGCGGTTCCAGATCGGCTCGAACAGGCCGTTGGCGAAGCGGAACGCCAGGATGTTCTGCGCCGCCTCCTTGCCCAGGAAGTGGTCGATCCGGAAGATCTGCCGTTCGCGGAAGGTCTCGTGCACAAAATCGTTGAGCTCGATGGCGCTGGCCAGATCGGTGCCGAACGGCTTCTCCATGACCACGCGCGACCGCTCGACCAGATTGGCCTCTTTGAGCATGGTGATGACGGCTTTGGCGGCCTTCGGCGGGACCGACAGATAGTGCAGTCTGCGCACGTCCGGGCCCAGTTCGGCCTCGGCTGACGCCACCTCGGCGGCCAGCGCCTCCGGCCCGGCACCCTGGGGAACGTAGGAGATGCGGCTGGCGAACGCCGCCCACTGCTCATCGGTCAGTTTGTGGCTGCCGAATGCGTCCACGGCCTCCTTGGTCAGCGCGCGGAACTCGTCGTCGGAGAGGTCTTCGAGTGACGTGCCCACCACCCGGATCTTGGGAGCCAGAGAAGACTGCACCAGATAAGCCATGCCGGGCAGCAGTTTCCGCTTGGCCAGGTCGCCGGTGGCGCCGAACAACACGATGACATGCGGGTCCAGGGTGTCCTCACCGCGTCGCAGCGGGCGGGCACCCGGGGCCGGATAGGCGATCGTCTGGGGATTCGGGGTGGTCACCTCCGGGATGATTCCACCGCAAGGGTGTCGGCGCAGGGCCAGACGGTGAACTGGGGACGTCGAGCCCGACACTTACCGGCTAGCGGGGTGGTCAAGCAGTGCTGCCGCACGGTTCGATCATCACCATGACCTCACCAGCAGCGCCGCCTGCACTCCAGGCAGACCTGATCGTCATCGGCTTCGGCAAGGGTGGCAAGACACTCGCTGCCAGCCTGGGGCGGCAGGGCAAACGGGTGGTGATGGTGGAACGGTCAGCGCAGATGTACGGCGGCACGTGCATCAACATCGGCTGTGTGCCCACCAAATCCATGGTGTACCAATCCGAGCATCTGGCGGTCGGCACTGCCCACGCCGACGCGTACCGGGCGGCGGTCGGCACCACCCAGGGCTTGACGTCGTATCTGCGTGGCCAGAACTTCGCGATGCTCGACAACCTCGACACCGTCACGGTGCTGACGGGGACGGCTCAGTTTCTCGATGCCACCACCGTCGAGGTGCATACGGCCGACGGGATCCACCGGGTGAGCGCGCCCACCATCGTGATCGGCACAGGGTCGGAACCGGTGCTCCCCGATATTCCTGGTCTGGCGGCCAACAACCGTGTGGTGACCAGCACCGACCTCCTGGTCGAGTCGAATCTGCCCGGCCGGTTGGTGGTTCTGGGCGGCGGCTACGTGGGGTTGGAGTTCGCCGCGATGTGCGCCGGTTACGGCTCGGCCGTCACCGTTCTGGAACGGCACGAACGGATCCTGGGCGGCGAGGACGACGACATCGCCGACGCTGTGGGCGTGATCCTCACCGGGGCAGGGGTGGAGGTGCTCACGGCAGCGCAGGTCACCGAGGTCGTCGACGGCACGGTGCACTACCGGCGGAACGGGGAATCGCTGACCGTCGAGGCCGATCTGATCCTCGTCGCGCTCGGGCGTCGCGCGGTGACCGAGGGACTCGATCTCGCCGCTGCCGGTGTGGCGGCACGCGCCGACGGGTCGATCGTCGTCGATGAGCATCTGCGGACCAACCAGTCGCACATTTTCGCGGTCGGCGACGTCAACGGTGGTCCCCAGTTCACCTACATCTCCCTCGACGACTACCGGATTGTGGCCGATCAGCTCGGCGGGGCGGGTCGCCGGAGTACGGCCGATCGGATGGCGGTGCCCTTCTCGCTGTTCATCACCCCGCCGCTGTCGCGGGTCGGACTCACCGAGCGCGCGGCTCGGGCCGCCGGTCACCAGGTGAAGGTCGCTGCGATGCGGGTGGCAGACATGGCGACGGTGCCGCGGGCCCGGATCGTGGGGGACAGCCGCGGGATGATGAAGGTGGTGGTCGACGCCGACAGTGACACCATCCTCGGCGCGGCACTGCTGAGTTACGACTCGCATGAGGTGATCAACACGGTCGCCCTGGCGATGCGGCACGGCATCACCGCATCCGCGCTACGCGACGAGATCTATACCCATCCGTCGATGACGGAGGCGTTCAATCAGCTTCTGGGAGCATTGCATTGACGGTCGGGTCACCCCTGAGCGGTGCCGGCAGCCCCGTCTGAGCGCTCCCACCGCACCTGCAGTTCGTCGCGCTGGCCGAAGCGTACGAGATGGCGGCCGACGACGTCCTCGTAGGTGGCGATGTTGTCGGCGGTGGAACTGATCTCGAGGAGCAGCGCGTCCGGTGTCGAGGTGAGCGTGACGTGGGCGGCGTCCCCGCTCATGTCGAGGGTGCCGGTGTCGGTGCTCTCGTCCCACACGCCGACGGAGCGGCGGCTGAGGTGGGAGACGAGCTGCTTGCCGTAACGGCGGGCGCGGCCGGTGGCGACGCTGGCAGTGCTCACGGTGGTGGGGGCCATGGGAAGATCCTTCAGAAATAGTTGTGTATTTACAACTATGCTAGCACGGGAAATCCGCTCGACGGTGCGGCGGTCGACGCCGATACTGGACACGGTGCTGACCCCCGAGCAGATCGCCGCCCGGACCGACCGCGCCGTGGCCGCCGCCACCGCCGCCGGTCGCGACCTGGGGCTGGTGGTCGATGACCCAGACCGCCCAGCAGCGCGCGGAGCTCTCGGTGGCGGGCTGGCTGGCCGACAGCGGGTACCCCGTGGTGGCGCCGAGTCCACTGGTACCCCGTGAACCCGTTCGGCGCCAAGGCTTTTCGATGACGTTTTGGCAGTATGTCGAGGAGGTTCCGGACGCCGAACCGGACGTTGTGCGCCGGTGTGAGATGACCGCCCGTCTCCATGCCGCGCTCCGGGGGTATGACGGTACCGACCTGGGCTTCTGGACGCCGTTCAATGCCTATATCCCCGAAGGGCTGGCCATGCTCGGTGAGCGGCCGGATCTGCTGGGATCGACGGATCATGAACGGGCGCAACGAGAATGGGGTCTGCTCAGTCCGCTCCTCGCCTCGCGGGCGGCGGTGGAAGACGCGTTTCCCGGCGTCGAGGTCCAGACCATCCACGGCGACGCGCCGTTTCACAACATGATCTCCACCGCCGACGGCGACAGATGGTCGGACTTCGAACTCGTCACGCAGGGCCCCGCCGAGTCCGACCTCACCATGGCGGGATCCGACGGCATCGCCGCCTACAACGAGGCGGCCGCACGACTGGGCCTGCGTCTGCTCGACGAGCGACTACTTCGAGTCACCGAGGCGGCAGGCATGCTGGGGGTGGTGGCGTGTCTGGCCATGGCGCCCGAGCTTCCGCTGCTGGTGGACGGGGTGAAAACGGTGCTCGATCGCTGGCGGGACGGGCCGTCGATCGCGGACGTTCTCCCGGGCACTCGAGGGGGCCGACGTTGACGTGGGCAAAGCCGTCTGGAAATCTCATGCCCCGATAGCGAGAACTACATTCTTATTCTGAGCACCCCTCGAAGGAGCAGGCATGCCCAAGGGCTACGTCATCATCACCGAAGACATCAAGGATCCCGAAGGCATGAAGGCCTACGGGGCCGAAGCGGCCAAGGTGATGGGAGGCGCCACCATCTTGGCGTTCAGCCCCGCGATCGAGACCATCGAAGGCGATTGGCACGGCACGCAAACCGTGCTGTTGGAGTTCGAGTCCGTCGAGGCCGCGAAGGCCTGGTACCACTCCGACGAGTACCAGGCCGCCGCCAAGCTGCGTCACGCGGCCGCCGATTGCAACGGCGTGATCATCTCCGGCTTCTAGCGCCGGCATCGGTGGACTCGGCTACGTGTTGCGGCCGCCGTTGACACCCAGGATCTGACCGGTGATGTAGCTGGCTTCCTCGGACGCCAGGAACGCGACGGCCGCGGCGATGTCCTCGGGCTTGCCGATCCGGCGTACCGGGGTGGCGGCGATGGTTGCATCGATATCGCCGAGGAAGCCCTTGTCGGCGGCCTTGCGCAGCATCGGGGTGTCGATGAAGCCGGGCGGCACCGCGTTGACCGTGACACCAGTGGGGCCGTACTCCAGCGCCAGCGATTTGGTGAGGCCGTTGACACCGGACTTGGCCGACACGTAGTGCGACATATACGGCGTGCCGGCGTGGGTGCTCGAGGACGAGATGTTGACGATCCGGCCCCAGCCGGCGTCGATCATTTCCGGGAGCACCGCCTGGATCATGTGGAACACCCCGTGCAGGTTGACATTGACCACCCGCTGCCAGTCCTCGAACGAAATCTTCAAGAACGGCTTGAAACCGTCGAGGCCGGCGGCGTTGACCAAGATGCCGACGGGCCCCAACTCTTCGTGGATGCGCGCGAGCGCGGCGTCGATTCCCGGGCGGTCGGTGACGTCGACGGCGTAGGAATGCGGCGCGTCGCCCGGATTCAAGTCGAAGACGGCGATCTGGTGGCCGTCCGCGGCGAGCCGCTCGGCGATGGCCTTGCCGATACCTGAGGCACCGCCGGTCACCAAGGCGACTCTCCGGGTGTCATTACGCGCTGACATCACACTTCCTTCCACGAGGGTACTGAATCTGAATCGGGCTGTCTTAGAGTGATTTTCGGCGTGGGGTACGAAGGCCCAGTGCTCGCCGGCCGGCGTCGACAAGATGCTCGCGCAGGGCGTCGCGATCGAGAGCGACGAACGTCGGCCCCGACGCGCCGGCGATGCCGGCGAGCACCACGGCGGCTTTGACCTTGCCCGCGGGTCCGGGCTCTACGTCGGCGAGTAGTGCCATCTGGCGATCGATGAGCTCGTCCCATTCGCGCCGCGTACGCAGCATCCCGGCCACCGCCGGATCGGCGGCCAGGACGGCGACCACCCGATTGTCGACGGCCAACTGGGCATAGCTGGTGAGGATGTAGTCGGCGCGGGCATGTACACCGCGCAGTTGTTCGGCGGCATCGATGGCGATCGCGAGCTGTTCCAGGATGGGGCCCACCACCGCGTCGAGAAGTTGCTCACGCGTCCGAAAATGGTGGTAGATGGCGGCTTTGGTGAAACCGAGCTCGTCGGCGATCATCTGCAACGAGGTGCCGGCGAAGCTGTGGGTGGTGAAGAGGTCTACCGCGGCCTCGATCAGCCGCTGTCGCGTATCGCCGGTGCCGGTATCCACGGGGGAGGGGCTTGCCAACAGAAAGTCCCTTCAGGTGGAGGTCGGAATCGTTGCATCAACTTTACGATCGTATAGTAGCGTACTAGTCGATCGTAAAGGAGCGAGCTAGCTGCGCCCCTCTGCGAACAGTCCACCGAAAAGCTGGGAGCTACCGACGATGACCGAGCTGGAGACGCTCAACTTCTTCACCGACCAAACCCTTGTCGCTGATCCGTATCCCTACATGGAGGCCATGCGCTCGGGCTGCCCGGTGCGTCGTGAGCCGCATCAGAACGTGATGGTCGTGACCGGCTACGACGAGGCACTGGCCGTATTCGGCGATGCCGAGAACTTCTCGTCCTGCACGGCGGTCACCGGCCCGTTCCCCGGGTTCCCCATGCAGCTCGAGGGCCGTCCCGAACCGGAGATCGCCGAGCTGATCGACAAGCACCGTGCCGAACTGCCGTTCAGTGATCAGGTCACGGTGATGGATCCCCCCACCCACACCGCGCACCGGGCACTGCTCATGGGGTTGATCACCCCGAAGCGGCTCAAGGAAAACGAAGAGTTCATGTGGAACCACAACGACAAGGTGCTCGATCCGTACCTTGCAGCCGGAAGTGGCGAGTACATCAAGGGTTTCGCGGCGCCGTTCACCCTGGCGGTCATCGCCGACCTGCTGGGCGTGCCGCTGGACGACCGGGCCGAGTTCGCCAAACGCATGGACCACAGCCAAGGCGGCATCGGCGACACCAAAGAAGGCTCACTGCAGCACAGCCCGCTGGAATACCTGTACGAGAAGTTCTCTGCCTATATCGAGGACCGTCGCCGGGAGCCGCGCGCGGACGCCCTCACCGAGATGGCGAATGCCAAGTTCCCCGACGGCTCCACCCCCGAGGTGATGGACGTCGTACGCATCGCGGCGAACCTCTACACCGCGGGTCAGGAGACCACCGTCCGGCTGCTCAGTTCGGCGTTGATGGTGCTCGCCGATCGACCAGATTTACAGATCCAGTTGCGCAAGGAACCGGGGAAGATCGCCAACTTCATCGAAGAGATGCTGCGGATCGAGAGTCCGGTCAAGGGCGACTTCCGGCTGGCCCGGCGCACCATGACCATCGGTGGGGTCGAGATCCCGGCGGGTACCACCGTCATGGTGATGAACGGCGCCGCCAACCGCGATCCACGTCAGTTCGATAATCCCGACACCCTCGACATCGATCGTTCGAATGCCCGTCGCCACATCGCGTTTGGCCGTGGTGTGCACTCGTGCCCCGGCTCACCGCTGGCGCGTGCCGAAGCGAAGGTGGCCCTCGACCGGCTGTTGAGTCGGACCACGGACATCCGCCTGTCCGAGGAGCACCACGGCCCCGTGGGCGACCGTCGGTTCACCTACGTCCCGACGTTCATCCTGCGTGGCGTGACCGCGCTGCACCTGGAATTCGACTTGGCATGAAAACCAGCGTCAACGACGGATTGTGCCGAGGACACGGTGTCTGCGTCGCCGTGTGCCCGGACGTGTTCTGGCTGACTGATGACGGTTACGCCGAAGCGCAGGACGGCGACGTGGCACCCGAACACGAAGCCGGAGTTCTCGAGGCGGTGGAGGCGTGCCCTGAGCACGCCATCACCGTGAGCTAGGTCCTATTGCTGCGCGGTCAGCCTCCCGGGAAGGGTGTTCGGCTGGCGCGTGTCATGGAATCATGACACCGAACATGTTGGCGCCGTGGCGTGTTCGGCCCGGAGTGGGACCTGTCTCACAAACATGTGATCAGTTGGAGGTGGGTGGCTCCGGGCCGGAAGGGTTCGTACCACCACCAGTTGGGGCGTTCTCCGGTCGGTCCGGGACACGGTGGGACCTCGGGTGGCGGTGCGGTCGGTGGTCGGGCCAACGACGCGTTAGTGAGGCGACGGCCATGAGCATCGGTGACGCTGAGGCGTTCAGCAGGTCCGGTGATGGTGATGCAGCCGCGATGATGCAGCCGGTGATGGTAGGGGCAGAGCAGCACCAGGTTGTCGAGTTCGGTGGGTCCGCCGTCTTCCCAATGCTTCAGATGGTGAGCGTGCAGTCCGCGGGTGGCGCCACAGCCGGGTACCACGCAGGTGCCGCGGTCGCGGTGCTCCAGGGCCCGGCGCAGTCGCCGGTTGACGGTCCGGGTCTGCCGCCCCGCACCGACGGGCCGCCCGTCACGTTCGAACCACACCTCACAGGTGGCATCGCAGGTCAGATATTGGCGATCGGCATCGGAGAGCAAGGACTGCTCATCGGAGGTCTGGGTGAGGGAGCGTTTCGGTTCTGAACACGGTTTGGGTTCGGGTCGGGGTTCGAGTTTGACGGCGGTGCGTAGTTGGGTGACGGTGGCCCTCTCGGCCAATTGCGCATAGTGGGCGTCGGAGCCGTCGGCGGCTCGCTCGGCGATGACACCGACCTGATCCAACGACAAGCGGCCCCCGCGCAGGGCGGCGGTACAGCGCGGGAACTCTTCGAGGCGGCGCGCCACCGCGGTGGGGTATGACAGAAATCGGGCTGCAGAAAGGGTTAGGACGTGATGACGATCGGGTCGCCGATGCTCACCATGTCGTAGTACCACGCGGCGTTGTCGGGGCTGAGGTTGATGCAACCGTGGCTGACATTGGCGTACCCCTGCGAGCCCACCGACCACGGTGCGGAATGCACGTACACCCCGCCCCAGGTGACACGCACGGCGTCGGTCACGTCGAGTTTGTACCCTTCGGGATCGTCCAGCGGGATGCCGATGGTGCGCGAATCCATCACCACGTCACGCTCTTTGGCCAAGGCGGTGAAACTGCCCACCGGTGAGGAGAACCCCGGCTTTCCCATCGACGCAGGCATCTCACGGGCCACCACTCCGTCGACGCTCACCGTGAAGGTGTGGGCGGAGATGTCGGCCACGCCCACCACCGACGAGCCGGTGTCGAAGCTCAGCGGCAGATCGCCCGCGAGCAAGGTGATGGTCGAGTGTGCGGGCCAGAACCGGTCGGGAGTGAAGCGGACGGTATCGGTGCTGAGCCACTCGAACTGGCCGGTGGTTTCCTGCGGGGTGACGACGTGAATGGAGCGCTCGATGCTCGCGCGGTCGGCTACCGGCCGCACGAAGGTGATCTCCACCGGATGCCCGACGCCCACGACGTCACCGGCAGCGGGCGTGACCTCAGCGACCGCCGGGACCGGAGTCGGTAGCGGCACCGCCGCCGACGCCGTGTCCGGGAACGCGGTCAGGGAAATCACGGCGACAACACCGGCCAGAACGCGGCCGTAGCGGAGCAACACAGGCGAAGCGACCATTCGTGACCATCCCCTCGAAGCACTGCGACCGATGGTACCGACCGATCCACGGTGAGTCGCACGGCAAACTTTTCGCCGTTACCGGCAAGTCGCTGCGCCGCGAACTTCCGTTACAGCGAGCGGCTGCTCAGCCAGCTGTCGATGTGCTCGGCAACCGCCAACCAGCCCGGTTCGAGCATCAGGTTGTGCCCCATGCCAGGAAAGAACTCGGCGTGGGTGCGGTAGGCCCGCGCCGTCGCCGCCACCTCGTCCTGGCTGAAGAACCCGTCGTCGGCGGCGCCCAGCACCAGCATCGGTGCGGTCACTCGCGCCGGCTCGGCGAGGTCGGCGTAGAGCAGGTCGCGGTAGAGCACTCGAATGCTCTCATCGCAGAGCAGCTCGGTGTACCGACCGACCAGTTCCTCCGGGGTGCCGGGGCTGTAGAACGTCGCGCGCGCCACGGCGGGGTTTCCGAAGAACAGCAGCGGTCTGCGCAGTGCCGCCGGCCTGCCGCTGTGCCGAATGTTGCGTCGGGCCACACGCAGGACGGCCCGGCGCAATCCGTACGGTGGCGCCGAGGCGAGCAGCACCCCGGCCGGCGCGGGGTGCGCGGCCAGATACTTCTGCACCACAAAACCACCCATGGAGTGGCCGATCACCACCGGAGGCGTCGGCAGCGACCGGGCGGCCGCCGCGACGTCGGCGACATAGTCGGCCACCGTGACATCGTTGATGTGGGGCGCCGGTTCGCCGGTGTGGCCACGCAACGTCACCGCCAGCGCCCGGTATCCGCGGGCCGCGAAGTGGTCCAGAAAATTCTCGCTCCAACACCAGGCGCCGTGAAAAGCCCCGTGCACGAACAACAGTGGCGTCGGGTGCGCGGAACTGAGTGCACCACGGTCGATCACCTGCAGCATCGATCACCGGTGACCTGTCGGAGTTCGGGCCGTTTGGCCTCCCGGCCGTAGAACGCGGAGCGGCCGCGCAGGTGGCGCCAGATCCAGGGGGTCAGCATATTGCGCGTCCACTGGACCTGGGCGCGCGTGCGCGTAGCTGCGCCAGGGCGCTGTCCCGTGCTGCAGGGCTGCGCCCAATCACGGTTGCTGCCAGGCAATCCCAGCGCCTCGGCGGCCGCATCGGCGAACAACTGGTGACCGTACGGAGACGCGTGCATCCGATCGACACTCCACGTCTCGGCATCCAGCATCGACGGAGCGTCGAACAGGTCGACCAGGGCGAAGTGATGGGTGGTGGCCGCGCTGGTGATGACCGCGTTGATCTGGGTGATCCGCGCCGCCAGCACCCGTCCCACCGGCAGGATCTGCGCGACGTCCGGGAACGTCGTGGTGACCACCGTGGTGCCGGACTCGGCGAGGCGGGTGTACAGGATCTCCAGTTCGACGAGTGCGGTGTCGAACCAGCGGCCCGGTCGCACCACATCGTTCATGCCGACGCAGACGCTCACCAGGTCGGGTGACATCGCCAGCGCGGCCGGGAGTTGTTCGTCGAGCACGTGCCGGGTGGTCCGTCCGCGGACGGCCAGATTCGCATACCGCAGACCGGGATACAGCGAGTCCAGTCGGGTGGCGAGCCGGTCGGCGAACCCGCGGACGCCCACGTCGTCGTCGCCGTCCCAGAGTCCCTCGGTCTGGCTGTCGCCGATCGCGACATAGCGGGTGTACGCCATGACGGCGACCTTAGTGGGGTGTCGTGAACGGCGGGTGTTACAGCCAGTCGCGACGGCGGAACATCACGTAGAGCGCGATCACGATCGCGACGATCAGCCCGGAGCTGACGACGAAACCGCCGACCGTGTCGAAACCGGGGTACAGGACGTTCTGGCCGTAGAAGCCGGTGATCGCCGTGGGGACGGCGATGATCGCCGCCCAGCTCGTGAGCTTCTTCATCACCATGTTCAGCCGCGCGTCCTGCAGCGAGAGGTTGGTCTCGAACACGGTGGTGACCATGTCCCGCAGGGATTCGGTCCACTCCGAGGCGCGCAGCACGTGGTCGTAGAGGTCGGTGTAGAGCGGGTCGAGTTCGGGGGCGCCGGTGGCGGCGTTGCGGTGATGCTGGATCGCGGTGATGACCTCGCGCATCGGCAGCACCACCCGGCGCAGACCCACCAGATCCTTGCGGACCGCGAAACTGCGGCGCTGGATGTTGTTGGTCCGCTTCGGTGGGTCGAACAGCTCGTCTTCGATGTCCTCGATGCTGTCGTCGAGAATCTGCACCGCGTCGAAGTGGCCGTCGACCACCACGTCGAGCAGTCCGTGGACCAGCGCACCGACCCCGTACTGCTGCCCGCCCAGGTCGTCCCAGCGTGCGAGCACGCCGGCGATGTCCCAGAACGGCGCGAGCCGGACGGTCACCAGTGCGTTCGGCAGCACGAACGCCGAGATCCGATGCTTGGTCAGCAGCGAAGTCGGCTCCGCGCCCGGGTCGGGCTTGGTCATGTCGACGGCGTAGACCGTGAAGAAGGTGTGCGTGGCGTAGACGGTGGCCTTGACCCGCTCGGCCGGGGCGACGGCGTCTTCCACCGCCCAGTTGTTGAGGCTCAACTCCTGCGCCAGCTCGGTGAGTGCGGCGTGGTCGGGCTCGTAGAGGTCCACCCACACCAGGGTGTCTTCTTCGGTGAGGTAGTCGGAGATCCGGTCGAACTCAAAATCAGCCTGCAATCGTCCCTTCCGCCAGACCCGGCCTTGCACAACACATCCCGAAGGCGTCACTCGGCAGCCATCGCGTCTGCGACCGCATGGGCGCCCGGACGAGGCTCGGCATGCAACCCGGCGACCACGCCGCGGCGGTCGTCGAGGGAGCGGTTCTGGCTCAGTTTGGCTTTGGCTTCGATCCGCTGCACCGCGACTTCTAGGCCGACGATGCCCCGCAACTGGCCCTCGATATAGGCCGCCGGGGCGTCAGTGATCTGCCACGGCTGCGCCCGCCCGGATTCGTGCGCGACGGTGAGGCGCTCGACGGCGGTGCGCACCCAGCCGGGATCGTCGTGGACGCGCACCATGCCGGTGAGATGCACGGCGCTGTAGTTCCAGGTGGGTACGACGCGGCCGTGCTCGGCTTTCGCGGCGTACCAGGTGGGGCTGATGTAGGCCTGGTCGCCGGCGCAGATCAGCAGGGCGGGTTGTCCGTCGGAGAGGGACCGCCACTGCGGGTTGGCCTTGGCCATGTGGGCGATCACGGTGTCGCCCTCCCACAGGATCGGCAGCAGGGTGGACACGGGGAAGCCGTCCTCGCCGACGGTGACGAACTCGGCAGAGGCGACCGCGGCGACCAGGGCGCGGACGGCCGCGTCGTCGTCGAGTCGGTTGGCGGGGGGAACGTACACGTTGTCAGCCTAATCCCCACGACGACCAGTGCTCGATGTTGATGGCGATCACCGGGCCGTCCAGGGAAACCGTTTGATACTGAGGATATTTCGCGCGGAGCAGGTCTCGCCCCGTCTCGCTGCCGGTGACTTCGGCGCGGCCGTCGGCGCGGATCCACCACAGGGTGGTCCAGTCGTCGGCGTAGTGGTCGACGAGCAGGCTGACGCGGGGATTGGCGGCGATATTGGCCAGGCGTTTGAGACGTTGGGTGGACTTGGGTTTGCCGTCGACCGCGGTGAACACGGTGTGGTTGTGGACGGCGAAGACCACCGGCACCAGGTGCGGTGCGCCGTCGGTGGTGACCGTGGCCAGCCGCGCCACCGGAGCAGCAGCGAACCTGGACACCAGCTCGGCGGTCTCGGTCATGCCCTCAGCGTAGATAGGTCATGATCCCAGCCTGGTCGCCGAGGCGGCGACGGAGGAGCCGGGGAGAGCGGGCCAGGTGCATCATTGACGGATGCAGATCAGCGTTCTGGAATACACCGGCGACCCGTTCGACATCGACTCCTATGTCGAGCAGCTGGCGCTGTTGCGCGACGAGGGCTTCGCGCGGGTCTGGAGCACCCAGATGCCGTTCGAGCGCGACCTGCTGACGGCGTTGGCGGTGGCGTTCCGGGAGGTCGACGGGATCGAGGTCGGCACCGGAGTGTTGCCGATCCAGAATCAGCATCCGATGCTGCTCGCGCAGCGGGCACTGACGCTGAACGCGATCGCCGGTGGCCGCTTCACACTCGGCATCGGGATGACGCACGCCTTGGTCACCGAAGGCATGTGGGGTATCTCGTATGAGAAACCGATCCGGCGTCTCACCGAGTACCTCGACGGGTTGCTGCCATTGCTGGCCGGCCAACCCGCCGACGTGACCGGTGAACTGGTGACCACCCGCGGCTCGCTGCTCATTCCCGGCGCCCCGGCTCCGGATGTCTACGTCGCCGCGCTGGGTCCGCAGATGCTGAAGCTGGCCGGCCGGCGCACCGCGGGCACCGTCACCTGGATGACGGGGCCCAAGACGCTGAGTGAGCACATCGGCCCCGTAATGCGCGGTGCGGCAACCGAAGCCGGCCGGTCGGTGCGGGTGGTCGCGGCGCTGCCGATCAGTGTGACCGACGATGTGTCCGCGGCTCGCAAGTTGGCCGCCAAACAGTTCGCGATGTACGGCCAGCTGCCGTCGTACCGGGCGATGCTCGATCGCGAGGGTTACGCCGGCCCCGAGGACGCCGTCCTGATCGGGGATGAGTCCGTGGTGTCGCAGCGGCTGGATGTGTTGCGCGACGCCGGGGTCGACGAGTTCGTGGGGGCGACGTTCGATCCGTCTCCCGAGGGCCGGGCGCGGACGCGGGCGTTGTTGCGCCGGTGGGCGGGGTAGGCCACCCGGACTCGCGGCTCGCGGCGCTGGTCACCATGTGTTCGTCCCCGGAGTGTCAGCAATTCATGACAGCGGTTGGCGGGCAACAGAACCGGAGCCGCGCGCCGGCGCCCAACTACCGCCCCCGCGCGGCTTTCACCAGTTCAACACTGGCAGCGCGCATCTCGCTGACATCGTTGAGTCGCTCGGGGTATCCCACGCGGGTGTAGGCGATGCCGCGGGGTGTGGTGACCTTCAGGTCCAGGCCGTACCGGTCGGCGCCGGTGCACACCGCGGCGGTGGCATCAGGGAACCCGCCGAGGGCCTGGGCCATCAGGGTCAGCGACTCGGCGTGGTCGGCGTTGAGGTGGGCAATGGCGCCGGCTGACCGGAGGGCTACGGGGTCGGGTCCGGCTGCCGAATATGCTTCAGCTGTAGCCGAATCCATTCGTCCGTAGCCGCCGACCCACCGGACCCGCTGCACGCGCAACACCCAGAGCGCGAAATCGCTGTAGTCGATGTAGTACTTGGCAGCCGGCACGGCGGCCATGTGGGCGGCGCGGGCGGCTTCGAGTTCGGCGTCGCTCGGGTGCTCCACGAAACCGGCCAGGGTGATGCGGCCGTTGGCCAGCGGGTCGGCGTCGGTGGTGGGGGCGACGACGGCGATGCTGGCGCGGGGATCGCCGGCGAGATTGCGACCGTGCTCGGCCATGTGCGAGACACAGAGCACGGGCGCACCGTCGAGCAGGCCGTAGGTGACGAACGACGCCCACGGATCCCCGCCCGAGGTCAGTGTGGCCAGGGTGCCGGTATTGGTGGAGGCGGCGATGGTGCGCGCCTCTTCGGCCGCGGTCGGCCGTACCGGGTTGACCGGCTCACTCAACGGAGCCGGTGTCGACGGCGCGTCGCCGGGGTCACCATGATCACGGGGCATGTCTTGCCTTTCGCTGGGCAGCAGTGTCAGACGGTACGCCGCAGCCAGGACAGCACCGGCGGGGCGACGGTCTCGACGGCCGATTCGGCGACGATCCAGTGCGGCAGCATCGGGTGGATCTGGTGTTGGGCCTGGTAGCGGGCCGCAATGCGGCGGGAGATCCACGCAGCGACATTGCGGTCCTGGCCGGCGCTGACACACAGCACCGGGCACCGCACCTCGGCGGCGTTCACCTTCGTCGCGGCCACCCCCAGTGACATGTCCCGGAACACCCGGCCCGAATCGCGGACCAGGCGGGGCAGCAAGGCGTCCTGCTCGGCCTTCGGCAAGGTGCTCAGCGGCACCGACCGGATGGTCGACTCCGACGGGAAGAACGGTCGGCCGCGCAGGACGGCAGGCAGGATCGGCACCAGATGATGCAGCACCTTCGCCTGGGGGACCAGCATCCCCGGGGGGATCGAGGCGAGCAGCACCAGCGCGGAGCAGTCCCGGGCCGCGGCCACCTTCTGGCCGAGCAGGCCGCCGAGGCTGTGGCCGATCACGATCGCCGGTTCGCCGAGCGCGTCGTACGCCGACAGGGCCACCTCGAAACACTCGTCGATGCCGGTGCGGGTGAGGACGGCGTCGTCGGTGGGATCGCGCCCGGGCAGGGCAGGCGCGTGACAGGTATAGCCGGCGGCGGTGAAGTAGTCGATCCACGGCCCGAACGACGACGGACGGCCGAAGAAGCTGTGCAGGAGCAGGATCGGCGGGAAGGGCTCACCCATGTGGCCAGTATGCCCGCGACGGGCGGTGGTCAGCTAGGAATCGGCCAGCGCCTGGTGTGCGGCGTTGTAGCCGGGGATGAAGGTAATCCCCGGCCCCCCATGGCATCCCGCGCTCGCCAGGTACAGGCCCTCGATCGGAAGTGGTTGATCGACATACCCTTTCGGCCCCGGTCGGTTGATGCCGATCTGGTCGGAGTGCAGCAGGCCGTGGCAGTAGTCGCCGCCGGGTGCGCCGAACATGGTGCCCATGTGCTTCGGGGTGAAGGTGGTGTGCTTGCTGATCAACCCTTCGAAGTCAGGGGCGATACGGGTGATCTTGTCGATGACCCGCTGGCCCATGGCGGCCTTGAGTTCTCCGTAGCTCGCCTGGTGTTCGCCGATGGGGAACCAGAGTGCGAACGCCGAGGCGGCGTGCTTGCCGTCGGGGGCCAGGGCGGGATCGTGCACCGACGGTATCTGCAGCGCGACCGCCGGATCGGCGGGCACGACGCCGTGCCTGCTGCCCTCCCATTGCTCCTGCAGCTCTTCGGGAGTGCTGAACAGACCGATGGCCGATTGCATGGCGGGGTCGTTGAGCATCTCGTAGGGCGCGGCGAATTCGGGGATGCCGTCGAGGGCGAAGTGCATCTGCAGATAACTGCCGCGGTGATCGATCCGGGCGAACCGGTCCCGGATCTCGCCGGGCAGCGCGCCGGCCTCGACCAGCGACACCGTCAGATCCGGCGCCAGACCGGAGACGACGATGGGCGCCGTCAGCACGGTGCCGTCCTCCAGACGCACCCCGCCGGCCCGGCCGTCGGCCACCAGGATCTCGTCGACCCGGTGTCGTAACCGCACCTCGCCGCCGTGGGCTTCGAGCAGCCCCCGCAGATGCGTGGTGAGCGCACCGATGCCGCCACGCAGCTTCTTCATCAGCACGGCATCGGCGTCCGGCACGGCGAGTCCGTAGGCCAGCGCCGCCGCACTGCCGGGGGTCTCCGGTCCGCGGTAGGTGGTGTTGACGGCCAGGAACGCCAGCATGCCCCGCAGCGCGCCGTGCTTCTCCTTGTCGGGCAGATACCGATCCAGCACGTCGGATACCGAGGCGAACAACATGTCGGTGATGGCGGCGCGGTCGAACTCACTGGTGGCGCAGGCATACATCTCGTCGAACGTCTTGGGTGGCGCCGCGGCATCGAACCGGCCCAGCGCCCGCGTCGGCGCCATGCTCCACATCATCAGGCCGGCCATCCCGTTGACGGCCTCGGCGCCGTGCACCTCGTTGAGATGGGTCATCAGTTTCATCGGGTCGGTGTAGTAGATGACGGGTGCGTCGCCGATCCCGCGCAGCGAGACCGACATGACGTCGACGTCCACGGTCGGCAGCGTGTCGAGGCGCAGCTCCTTGCTGACCGTCAGCGAGGTGGGGAACTGCAGCGAACCGGCGATCTCGAAGTGGTAGCCACCCCCGTCGTCTCGGAACAGCTCCACCGTCGAGGCCATCCCGCCGGCGTAGCGCTTGGCGTCCAGACAGACGGTCCGCAGACCGGCCTGCTGCAGGATCGCGGCGGCCGTCAGCCCGTTGTGGCCGGCGCCGATCACGACGGCGTCAAAGGCATCACGATTCGCACCCGCCATGGTCACGTCCTTCGATTGTCACAAGTTTTGTCAATTATGACGAAACTAGCTCCAAGACGATGCCGGATTCCAGAGATGACAATGCGGTCTGGCACAACCGGGACAGTTCGGTCAGTGTGCGGTCGTCGCCGAGCATCCACAGCTCCATGGCGCCGAACACCGCCGCGGCGATACACCGCGCTGCCACGGTGACATGCAGGCGGCGGTCCCCGGCGGGGGTTCGGGCATCGCGCTGGGTACGCGTCAGGTGCGCTTCGACCGCGATCGCGAAATCGGCCTCTACCTGGCGAATGTTGCGCACAATGTCGGCGGTGTCGAGTTCACCGGCGCGCAGGCCGGCGATCTTGGTGACGGCCTCGGCGTCGTAAGGAAAGGCCGCGATGGCGACGTTGACGGCGGTGATCACCGGTTCGTCGGCCGGGCGGGAGGCCAGCGCAGACCGGAACCACTGCAGGCCGGCGTCGAAATCGGCGAACAGCAGATCCTGTTTGGAAGTGAAGTGCCGATAGAAGGTCCGCAGTGAAACGCCCGCATCGGCAGCGATCTGTTCAGCCGACGTGGCGTCGACGCCCTGAGCCAGGAAACGCACCAGTGCCGCTTGACGCAGCGCCTCGCGGGTGCGCGTACTTCGCACTGTTTGTGCAGGTCGAACCATCTCCGTCACGCTACCGGAGCAATTCGGCGCCCTTCGCCAATGGCACGATTGCCGAAACTTCCGGCGATTCTGGTTCGCGTCACGGGCGTTTCATGGGTTAGCGTCGCTCTATCGTTAGCTGGGTATCCCCTGTTAGGGTCACGCCGCAGGGGAGCTCTATGTGTAAATGCGAACACGTCTGGTACAGGTCTGCCGACGCGCTACTGTGCGCCGGCTATGGAGTCGCGACGGCATCTGCGTCGTAAGCACAGATTGGCTGGAAAACAACTGATGAAACTCGTTCAAATGTTCCGTGGAAAATGGGCCCGCCGGCTCGGAGTGGCTGCAGTAGCGTCGGCCGCTCTGCCCGGGCTGCTCGGTGTCACCGGGGCAACCCCGACCGCCGGAGCGTTTTCTCGGCCAGGCCTACCGGTGGAGTACCTGATGGTGCCCTCTCCGTCGATGGGTAAAGACATCAAGGTCCAGTTCCAGGGCGGCGGCCCCAACTCACCGGCGGTCTACCTGCTGGACGGCCTTCGGGCCCAGGAAGACTTCAGCGGCTGGGACATCAACACCCAGGCGTTCGAGTGGTACCTGGACTCCGGCCTGTCGATCGTGATGCCGGTCGGTGGACAGTCGAGCTTCTACGCCGACTGGTACTCACCCGCCCGCAACAAGGGTCCCACCCAGACCTACAAGTGGGAGACGTTCCTGACCTCCGAGCTGCCGGGCTGGCTGGCCGCCAACCGTCAGGTGCGGACCACCAACAACGCGGCCGTCGGCCTGTCGATGGCCGGGTCGGCGTCGATGATCCTGTCGGTCTACCACCCCAACCAGTTCACCTATGCCAGCTCGATGTCCGGGTTCCTGAACCCCTCGGAGGGCTGGTGGCCCTTCCTGATCGGCGTCTCCATGGGTGACGCGGGCGGCTTCAAGTCCGAGGACATGTGGGGCCCGTCGAGCGATCCGGCGTGGAAGCGCAACGACCCCATGGTCCAGATCCCGCAGATCGTCGCCAACGGCACGCGCCTCTGGGTCTACTGCGGTAACGGCCAGCCCAACGAGATCGGCGGCGGCGACCTGCCCGCCACCTTCCTCGAGGGTCTGACCATCCGCACCAACATCACCTTCCGCGACAACTACATCGCGGCCGGCGGTAACAACGGCGTCTTCAACTTCCCGAACAACGGCACCCACAACTGGGGCTACTGGGGCCGGGAGCTGCAGGCCATGAAGCCCGATCTGCAGGCCCACCTGATCTGATCGATCAACCGGTAAACATGGAAACCCCCGACCTTTCGTCGGGGGTTTTCGTGTCTCCGGGGTGCCCTACGATTACGTTCACTTCGGCGCCGTGTGGCGGCCACCGTGGCGTCACGTGCAAGTCGAATGCCCATCGGAAGGTTCGGCCATGACATCAGTCCTGCCCTCGAGGCGCCTGTTCAGCCTTCTCAGCGCCTCCGCGCTCGTCGTCGCCCTGGCCGCGTGTGCTCCGCCGGAGAAGGAGAGCTCGGGCGAGCAGACCGACTCCGGGGTCAACGCGGCGGAAGCCACCTCGGCCGAGGACTTCGGCGGGCTGGAAGGTCTGGTCGAGGCCGCCAAGGCCGAAGGTGAGCTCAACGTGATCGCCTTGCCACCGGACTGGGCCAACTACGGCGCCGTCATCGCCGCCTTCGGCGACAAGTACGGCATCAAGGTCAACTCGGCGCAGCCGGATGCCTCCAGCCAGGACGAGATCAACGCCGCCACCCAGCAGAAGGGCCGCAGCACCGCCCCCGACGTGTTCGACCTTGGGCAGTCGGTGGCCCTGGCCAACGTGGCGTCGTTCGCGCCGTACAAGGTGGCGACGTTCGACGAGATCCCCGCGGACAACAAAGCCGCCGACGGCGCCTGGGTCAACGACTACGGCGGCTACATGTCCATCGGTTTCGACTCGGCCAAGGTGCCCCCGGTCACCAGCGTCAACGATCTGCTCAAGCCCGAATACCAGGGCAAGGTGGCCCTCAACGGCGACCCGACCCAAGCCGGTGCGGCCTTCTCGGGTGTGGTGATGGTCGCTCTGTCGCAGGGCGGTTCGGCCGACGACATCGCACCGGGCGTCGAGTTCTTCCGCAAGCTCAACGAGGCAGGCAACTTCCTGCCCGTCGACCCCACGCCCGCGACCATCGAGTCCGGCCAGACCCCGGTGGTCATCGACTGGAACTACCTCAACGCCACCGAGACCGCCAAGCTGCCCAGTTGGCAGGTGCTGGTACCCAACGACGGTGCCGTGGCCGGCTACTACTACCAGGCCATCAACGCCGACGCGCCGCATCCCGCGGCGGCGCGCCTGTGGCAGGAGTTCCTCTTCAGCGATGAGGGCCAGAACCTCTGGGCCGCGGGCGGGGTGCGTCCCGTGCGCGCCGACGCCATGATCGCCTCCGGCACCATCGATTCCGCGGCGGCCCAGAAGCTGCCTGCCATCGATGGCCCCACCACCATCCTCACCAAGGAACAGAGCGACGTGGCATCGAAGTATCTGGCCGAGAACTGGGCTGCGGCCATTGGCTGACATGCCGCTCGTCATCCGACGGATCCGGGAAGGGCTGCCGCTGCTGCCTTTCTTCGGATTCGTCGGCGTGTTCCTGGTGGTGCCTACGGTGACGGTGATCGTCAGCGCGTTCGTGGGCGACGAGGGCGGGTTCACCCTGGAACGGGTCAACGCGCTGTTCTCGCCGACGGCGCTGACCGCGTTGTGGCGCAGCCTGCTGTTGTCGGGCAGCACCGCGATCCTCGGTGCGATCCTCGGAGCGGTGCTGGCCTGGCTGATCCTGGCGCGCCCCGCGACGTCGCTGCTGCGCCGGGCTGCGCTGGCACTGTGCAGTGTGCTCGCGCAATTCGGCGGTGTGGCACTGGCGTTCGCGTTCCTGGCGACCATCGGGCTCAACGGGGTGCTGACCCTGTGGCTGGCCGATCTGTTCGGCTTCAATCTCGCCACCGGCGGCTGGCTCTACGGGTTGAGCGGCCTCATCCTGGTCTACACCTACTTTCAGATCCCGCTGATGGTGATCGTCTTCCTTCCCGCACTCGAGGGACTGCGAGACCAGTGGCGTGAGGCGGCCGTCAGCCTGGGCGCCTCCACCTGGCAGTACTGGCGTGAGGTTGCGGTGCCGCTGCTGACGCCGGCGTTCCTGGGCGCCACCTTGTTGTTGTTCGCCAACGCCTTCGCCGCCTACGCGACGGCCGCGGCGCTGGTGAGCCAGGGCAGCCCGATTTTGCCGCTGCTGATCCGCTCGGCCCTGACCAGTGAAGTGGTGCTGGGGCAGTCCGGGTTCGCCTACGCCCTCGCCCTGGAGATGATCATCGTGGTCGCGCTGGTGATGATCGCCTACAACCTGCTGGTCCGACGGACGAGCAGGTGGCTGCAGTGAAGCGGGCGAGCAAGGGCACCAAGCTCTTTCGCGGAGCGCTGCTGGCGCTGTTCGGCCTGTTCTTCCTGTTCCCGCTGTACGCCATGGCCGACTTCTCCACCCGCAACCTGCTACAAGGTGGTCGCACCCTGCAGGCCTGGGAAAACCTGATCACCGACGATGCGCTGTTCGACTCCATCGTGACCTCGCTGCTGCTCTCGGTGTTCACCGTGCTGGTGATGCTGCTGCTCCTGGTGCCGACGATGATCTGGGTGCGGTTGCGCGCGCCGTGGGCCAAAGGGGCGGTGGAGTTCCTGTGCCTGTTGCCGTTGACGATCCCGGCGTTGGTGATCGTGGTGGGCCTGCGCAACGTCTATCTGTGGGTGACCTACTTCTTCGGGGAATCCGCGCTGACGCTGACGTTCGTCTACGTGGTGGTGGTGCTGCCGTTCGCCTACCGTGCGCTCGACGGGGCGTTGTCTTCGATTGACCTGCAAACGCTTTCGGAAGCAGCGCGCTCGCTCGGCGCGGGCTGGACCACCACCATCGCCAAGGTCATCGTGCCCAACATCTGGTCGGGGGTGCTCTCGGCGGCGTTCATCTCGATCGCCGTGGTGCTCGGCGAGTTCACCATCGCCTCGCTCACCGGATACAACACACTGCAGGTGCAGATCGTCGCCATCGGCAAGAGTGACGGCCCCACGTCGGTGGCCGCCTCGTTGGCGGTGCTGCTGCTGGGCTTCGTGCTGCTGCTGGGGCTGACGCTGTTCAGCCGCCGGGGCAGACGCACCGTGACCGCCGAGCAGGCGACTGCCGCTGCTCCACCGCTGGGAGGCACATGACCGAGAACAGCCGCGGCGTCGCCGTCGATTTCAACGATCTGACCCGCGCCTATGGTGCGGTCAAGGCGCTCGACGGGCTGAGCCTGCACTTGCAGCCCGGCGAGTTGGTGGCCCTGCTGGGTCCGTCGGGGTGCGGAAAAACCACCGCGCTGCGCATTCTCGCCGGGCTCGACGAGCCGACCTCGGGCTCGGTCGCCGTGGACGGTCGCGAGATCACCAAAGTCCCTGCCAACAAACGCGATATGGGCATGGTGTTCCAGGCCTACAGCCTGTTTCCCCACCTGACCGTGGTGGAGAACATCGCCTTCGGGCTGAAGTTGCGGGGAAAAGGCAAGCAGCAGAGAGTGTCCCGCGCGCAGGACATGCTCGAACTGGTCGGCCTCACCGAGCATGCCGACAAGTTCGCCAGCCAGCTCTCCGGGGGACAACAGCAGCGGGTGGCACTGGCGCGCGCACTGGCGATCGAGCCTCGGGTGCTGCTGCTCGACGAGCCACTCTCCGCGCTGGACGCCAAGGTGCGGGTGCAGCTGCGTGACGAGATCCGGCGGGTGCAACTGGAAGTGGGCACCACCACGCTGTTCGTCACCCACGATCAAGAGGAAGCCCTGGCCGTCGCCGACCGGGTGGGAGTGATGAACCGCGGCAAGCTCGAGCAGATCGCCGCACCGGCCGAGTTGTACACCAATCCCGCGACGCCGTTCGTGGCCGAGTTCGTCGGCCTCAACAACAAGGTGCCCGCTCAGGTGCACCAGGGCACCGCCACCGTGCTCGGCACCTCGATGCCCGCGCTGGCGGGATCCATCGACGCCGGCGCGGGCCGGGCCATGGTGCGGCCCGAGACCGTCACCGTGGCCGCCGATACCGAAGGCTCCGCCTCGGTGGTGGCGGTGGCGTTCCTGGGTCCCGTCTCCCGGGTGAGCGCCACGCTGGCCGACGGCACGCTCGTCGTCGCGCAGACCCCCAGCGCACACGCCCAGCAGTTCAGCCCGGGTGACCGGGTGGCTGTCAGTGTCGCGGCCACCCCGGTGCTCGTCGTTGCCTCCTGAACCGGGTCAGTTCAGCCCCGAGTGCTCGTAGAACTCGTGGATGTGCCGGGTGACGGCGGCAGTCGCGGCCGGGCCGTCCGCGCGGGCAATGGCCTCGACCACGGCGTGGTGCTCGCGGCGCAGCTTGTCGATCAACGTCGGCCAGTCGGCGATGCGGGGGATGGCGGCCAGGACGTAGGTCTCGATCGAGCCGCGTAGGGACGCCATCATCTGGCCCACCACCGCGTTACCCGACAAGGCGGCGATGGCGACGTGCAACTCCGCGTCGAGCCGCAGGAACTCGCGGACGTCGATATCGGGTTCGTCCATCACCTCGAGCAGCCGGCGCACCTCATCGAGGGGGGCTCTGTTGACCGCCGCACGTGAGACCGCCCACGATTCGAGCAGCACCCGGGTCTCCACCACCTGGGAGACGGGGAAGGCGCGGGTGGCCACGTGCAGCCGCAACGCCGCATCGAGCGGCGCGGCCGGTTCGGCGATCAGGATGGCTCCGGAGTCCTGACCGGACCCGACGGATCTGCGCACCACTCCCATGGCCGCCAGCACCTGCAATGCTTCGCGCACCGAGCCACGGGAGACGCTGAGTTGTTCGGCCAGCCCGCGTTCACCGGGCAACCGCATGCCGACCTGCAGATCCCCGGTCTCGAGTTGCTGCTCGATGAACCGCAGAACGATCTCGGTGGCCCGCACGTCAGAAGAGTACCGGCTGTGGTCCTACCACCCATGC
This sequence comes from Mycobacterium sp., assembly GCA_040512325.1. Lineage (GTDB taxonomy): Bacteria > Actinomycetota > Actinomycetes > Mycobacteriales > Mycobacteriaceae > Mycobacterium. The sequence continues at coordinate 24,579 of JBEVFK010000069.1, forward strand.
TTCAGCGCGGGCCCGATTGAGTTCTGCCGGGTTGGGGTAACGCAAGGTTCAATGGACAGCCCGAACCCAACGACAGAAGGCACACCGTGAGCCTGCCGTTTCAAGACTGGCTGCCGAAGCAACGGTGGTACGCCGGCCGCAACCGCGCGCTGATCTCAGCGGAGCCGGCCGCGGTCACTCCACTGCGCGACGGCCTCGACTTGATGCTCGTCGATGCGGTCTACGCCGACGGCGGGCCCAGCGAGCGCTACCAGGTGGTGGTCGCCTGGGACGCCGATACCCTCGTCGGGAACAGCGCCGCGACCATCGGCGCGGACGGTGGACGCACCGGGTACGACGCACTGCACGACGCGGCGTCCGCGTCGTTCCTGCTGTCACTGATCGACGGCTCGGCCCGCCGCGGCGACATCACCTTCGAGCGGGAACCGCAGGTGACGTTGCCGCTGGATGCCGTGCCCCGGGTGTCGTCGGCCGAACAGAGCAACACCAGCGTCATCTTCGGCAAGCAGGGAATGTTCAAGGCGTTCCGCCGCGTGAGCCCCGGCATCAATCCGGATATCGAGATCAACCGGGTACTCGGGCGCGCAGGCAATTCCAACGTCGCCCGGTTGTTCGGTTCCTACGAGACGCTCTGGGACGGACTGCCCTGCCCGCTGGGCATGCTCACCGACTTCGCCGCCAATTCCACCGAAGGCTGGGACATGGCGATGGCCAGTTCGCAGGCGTTGTACGCCGGCGAACCCGGAGCCGATCTCGGTGCCGAGACCCACCTGCTCGGACAAGCCGTCGCGTCGGTGCACCGCGCGCTGGAGGCCGAACTCGGCTCGGCCACCGCGGAATTCCCCGTGGACACCGCACTGGCCCGACTGGCCACCGCGGCAGCGCAGGTGCCGGAGCTGGCGCCGTTCGTGCCGCGCATCGAACAACGGTTCCGTAGTCTCGCCGGGGTGCCGATGACGGTGCAGCGTATGCACGGTGACCTGCACCTGGGGCAGGTGCTGCGGACGCCGGAAACCTGGCTGCTGATCGATTTCGAAGGCGAACCGGGTGCACCGCTCGAGGAACGGCGCCGACCCGATTCCCCGGTCCGCGACGTCGCCGGCATGCTGCGGTCCTACGAATACGCCGCCTACCAACCACTGGTCAGCGACGCCGGTGAGCCGGATGCGTCGTCGACGGCGAAGGCGGGGGCGTGGATCGAGAGCAACCGCGCCGCGTTCTGCGAGGGGTATGCCGCGGTGGCCGGCACCGATCCGAGGGCGCAAGCGCCCCTGCTGGCGGCCTACGAACTCGACAAGGCCGTCTACGAAGCCGCCTACGAATCGCGTTATCGGCCCGCCTGGTTGCCGATTCCGCTGCGGTCCATCGCGCGGCTGGTTTCCTGAGTCCGGCGGACGCAGTTCGGTGACGGGTGCGCGGTTTACAACGGGACGCGCCGGTGTGACGTAGCGGGATGCACAACTGTTGGGTGCGCCCGCTCTTGCTGTTCCTATGATCGCTGAATGCATGCATCAGTGACCGTGACCATGGACGCCCCCGCCGACGAGGTGTGGAACCTCGTCGCCGACATCCGTAACACCGGCAAGTTCTCTCCGGAAGTCTTCGAAGCCGAATGGCTGAACGGTGCGTCCGGACCGGCCCTGGGAGCGTCCTTCCGCGGGCACGTGAAGCGCAACGAGATCGGACCGGTCTACTGGACCACCTGCCGGGTCACTGCGTGCGAACCCGGTCGCGAGTTCGGGTTCGAAGTCCTCCTCGGCGACAAGGCGGTCAACAACTGGCATTACGCGTTCGCGCCCGCGGCCGGGGGCGGCACCGACGTGACGGAGTCGTTCCGGATGAACGAATCGTTGTTCACGACGGTGTTCGGGATCTTCGGTGGGCAGCTGCGCACGCGGCGCAACAAGCGCGATATGACCAAGACGCTCAACCGCATCAAGGCGGTTGTCGAGGGCTAGAAGAGCGTCATCGTGCAATAGGTGCGCTGCGGCGACGGGTACGGCCACACGTACTGATTGCCGTCATTCGGACACGCCCGCTGGTCGTGCACGTCGTGGCGGTCGGTGACCTGCACCAGCAGCCCGCCCGCGGGGTCGACGGACGTGGGGTCGCAGTCGGCCCGCTGCATGGCGCCGGTGGGCATCTGCAGCAGATAGCAGTGCTCGGTGACCAGGTTGGGCACCAGACACAGACCGGCCGTGGTCTCGTCGGATACCTCGGTCGAAAAGTGTTGGTATTCCAGGCTCGGGCACTCGCCCGCCGCCGACGTGGTGGCGCCGATGGTGTAGCTCGGGTCCTCCGTGCACGGTGCTCTCTTGGCGCGCACGGTGTTGAGTTCAGCGGACGGGACGACGACGCAGTCGCCGACCGTGAACGACCGGGCGTGCTCGTCCTCGAACTCCACTCGGGCGCGGTTCAGGGAGGTGACGCCGACGATCGTCGCCGCGAAGGCCATCACCGTCACGCCGAGCACGACAAGACGGCGTTCCTGTCGGCGTAGGCGGGGCGTCATGGACAAGAGGTTCGCAGACCGTGCGCCGGTTGTCTTCCTGTTGGAGCTCCAGCCCAATACACCTGAGGCAGCGGGCATCTGCAAACGACACGCCGGTAGTTCGGTACGAAACCACGCCCTCGCTGGTGTTACTGGTGGGACGAAAGGTGAGGTAGTGGCAGGCACTGGACCAAACTATGTGACTAATGTCACACTCATCCCGAGGGGGAGGCCTGCCATGACAACGATCAGCAGCCCGGTCGGGATCGGCCGACGAAAGAACGGAATGCCGCCACCCGAGGTCACGCTGGCCGAGGCGCGCCTGGACCAGATCGAGTTCTGGGCACTCGATGACGAGGTCCGCGACGGAGCGTTCGCCACCTTGCGTCGGGAATCCCCGATCACGTTCTACGAGGTACCCGAGATGAAAGGGTTCCCCACCGGAGCCGGTCACTGGGCGTTGACGTCCTATGAGCATGTCCACTACGCCAGCAGGCATCCGGACATCTTCAGTTCGGTGCCCACCAGCGTCGCACTCAATGACACCGCCGTCGAGATGGCCGAGTTCGTCGGGTCGATGATCAGCCTCGACGACCCGCGGCATCAACGGCTGCGCTCCATCGTCAGCCGGGCCTTCACGCCCAAGGTGGTGGCGCGCATCGAGCAGAGCGTCCGGGACCGGGCGCGTCGGCTCGTCGAAGAGCTGATCACCGACCACCCGGACGGGCACGCTGACTTCGTGGCCGCGATCGCCGGCCCGCTGCCGCTGCAGGTCATCTGCGACATGATGGGCATTCCCGAGGACGACGAGGCGGACATCTTCCACTGGACCTCGGTGCTCCTCGGAGCGGGCGACCCTGAGGTGGCCGATGAGCTGAGCACCGTGGTGGAGGTGACATTCAAACTCGCCAACTATGGAATCAACCTGGCCGAGAGCCGCCGATCGCATCCGGCCGACGATCTGACCACCAGCCTGGTGCAGGCGGAGGTGGACGGGGAACGACTCACCTCACAGGAGATCGCGTCGTTCTTCATCCTGCTCTCGGCCGCAGGCAACGAGACCACCCGCAACGCCATCAGCCACGGCATGGTGGCGCTGTCCCGCTACCCGGAACAACGCCAGACCTGGTGGGAGGACTTCTACGGGGTCGCCCCCACCGCCGTCGAGGAGATCGTCCGCTGGGCCACGCCGGTGATCTTCATGCGCCGCAACCTCACCCGCGACATCGAGCTGGGAGGCGTGGCCATGAAGGCCGGCGACAAGGTGTCCCTGTGGTACAACTCGGCCAACCGAGACGAGCGAAAGTTCGCCAACCCGTGGCTGTTTGACGTCTGCCGTGATCCCAATCCGCACGTCGGGTTCGGCGGCGGCGGCGCCCACTTCTGCCTGGGCGCCAACCTGGCCCGCCGGGAGATCAAGGTCGCTTTCGAAGAACTGCGTCAGCAGATCCCGGATATCGTCGCGGTCGAAGAGCCGGCGATCCTGCGGTCGGCGTTCATCCATGGCATCAAGCGGCTGCCGGTGGCGTGGTCGCCACCCCCTGATCTCCGGTAGCGCACACAGCCGGTCGGCCGCGGTCTTGTAGGTTTAGCGCTCGCGGCAGATCAAAGGGGGCTTGTGGCGTTTCACATCCACCGGGCCGAGCGGACCGATCTACTGGCCGACGGACTGGGCGCGCTGCTGAGCACCCCGCCGGCGGATCCGTTCGCCGAAGAACTGGTGCTGGTGCCCGCGCGTGGCGTGGAGCGATGGCTCAGCCAGCGGCTCTCGCATGTGCTGGGCCGCGGCTCAGGTGCGGATGGGGTGTGCGCCGGGGTGTCGTTCCGGTCGCCGCGCTCATTGATCGCCGAGATCACCGGCGCGGGAGACGACGACCCCTGGTCGCCGGACGCGCTGGTGTGGCCTCTGCTCGACGTCATCGACGCCAGCCTCGACGAGCCGTGGTGCCGGACCCTCGCGACGCATCTGGGCCACTTCGCCACCGGCGAGGAGGCCACGCTGCGGCAGGGCCGGCGCTACGCGACGGCGCGGCGGATCGCCGGACTGTTCGCCTCCTATGCCGCGCAACGTCCCCAACTACTGGTCGACTGGAGCGCCGGACGCGTCACCGACGGGACCGCAGGCGCGCTCGATGCGGACCTCGGCTGGCAGCCGCACCTGTGGCGTGCGGTGTGCCAACGGATGGCGATCCCGGTGCCCGCGATTCGTCATCTGCAAGCCCTCACCAGGTTGCGCACCGCTGCGAGCGATCTGCCCCCTCGGCTGTCGTTGTTCGGGCATACCCGGCTGACAGCCACCGATCTGGACCTGCTCGAGGCCCTGGCCGTCCGGCACGAGCTGCATCTGTGGCTGCCGGACTCCAGTAACGCGCTGTGGCGCGAGTTCACCGGAGCACCCGGTCCGATCGCCCGCTCCGACGACCGCAGCCACCTCGACGTGCGGCACCCGCTGCTGGCGACCCTGGGCCGGGATCTGCGGGAACTGCGCCGCAGCCTGCCGGCCGACGGGGTACAGGACGACTATGTGGGCGGCGTCCAGAAGCGGCCCGACACCCTGCTCGGCTGGCTGCAGTCCGACGTGGCCGCCAACGCCGTGCGGCCCGCGGGCCGGGACTGGTCGGCCGCCGACCGGTCCATCCAGGTGCACAGCTGTCACGGGCCCGCCCGCCAGATCGACGTGCTGCGGGAGGTGCTGCTGGGATTGCTCGCCGATGACCCGACCCTCGAACCCCGCGACATCCTGGTGATGTGCCCCGACATCGAGTCGTTCGCGCCCCTCATCGTGGCCGGTTTCGGTTTGGGCGAAGTGGCCGGCGACCGTCATCCGGCACATCGACTGCGGGTGCGCCTGGCCGATCGTGCTCTGGTGCAGACCAATCCGCTGCTGGGGGTGGCGGCGCAGGTCCTGACCCTGGCCGACGGCCGGGCCACCGCCAGTGAGGTACTCAACCTGGCCGAGGCCGCCCCGGTGCGGGCGCGGTTCGGTTTCACCGACGACGACCTCGAATCGATCACCGCCTGGGTGCGCGAGTCGGGGATCCGCTGGGGCATCGACAACGCCCACCGCGCGCGCTTCGGGCTGGACAACTACGTGCAGAACACCTGGCGATTCGGTATCGACCGGGTGCTGGCCGGCGTCGCGATGTCCGATGACGCCCAGGCCTGGCTGCAGCAGACCTTGCCGCTCGACGACGTCGGCAGCAACAAGATCGAATTGGCCGGGCGGCTGGCAGAATTCGTCGACCGGCTCACCGCCGTGATCGACATGTTGGCAGGCACGCGACCGCTCCAGGAATGGATCGACACCTTGGGCGACGGTGTCGGATTGCTCACCCGCGCCGACGGCGGCGACGGCTGGCAGACCGGCCAGCTGCACCGCGAGTTCGCCGACATCCTCGAGCGGGCCGGCACACGCGCCGGAACACTGTTGCAGATCAACGACATTCGGTCACTGCTGGACCGTCAGCTGGCGGGCAGGCCCACCCGGGCCAACTTCCGCACCGGCACACTCACGGTGTGCACCATGGTCCCGATGCGGTCCATCCCGCACCGGGTGGTGTGTCTGGTGGGCCTCGATGACGGGGTGTTCCCCCGCATCGACCTGGTGGACGGCGACGACGTGCTGGCCCGCCGGCCGTTGACCGGCGAACGCGACATCCGCTCCGAAGATCGCCAACTGTTCCTGGATGCCCTCATGTCGGCCACCGAGAAGCTGGTGGTCACCTACACCGGAGCCGACGACTTCAGCGGACATCGACGGCCGCCGGCGGTGCCGCTGGCCGAGCTGCTCGACGTGCTGGACCAAACCACCCCTGTCGGTATCCGCCGCGACATCGTGGTGCAACATCCGTTGCAGCCGTTCGACGTTCGCAACGTCACCCCGGGAGAGCTCACCGGCACCGAGCCGTTCACCTTCGACCCCACCGTGCTGACCGCTGCCAGAGCCGCTGCGGGTGCCCAGGTGGAACCCCAGGTGTTCCCCCCGGGCCCGCTGCTGGCGCCGCCGGGCGGTGACGTCGCCCTGGCCGACCTGATCACCTTCGTCAAGAATCCGGTCCGCAGTTTCTTCCGGACGCTCGAGATGGCCCTGCCCCGCGAGATCGAGAGCATCGACGACGCGATGCCCATCGAGCTCGACGGTCTGCAGAAATGGCAGGCCGGTGAACAGATGCTGGGAGATCTGCGCAGCGGCAAAGACGGCCGTTGGGTGCTCGACGCCGAATGGCGGCGCGGGACACTGCCCCCGGGCCAACTCGGTTGGCGCCTGGCCAAGTCCATCCGGGACCAGGCCGCCGAACTCGCCGCAGCCGAGGCCCAGCACCGCGGCGGTGCGTCGCGGGCCGTCGACGTCGACCTCGACCTCGGGGCAGGCCGGCGACTGACCGGCACGGTCACACCTGTCTGGGGCCAGAAGTTGGTGGCCACCACCTACTCCCGACTCGACGGCAGGCACCTGCTGGACCCGTGGGTGCGCCTGCTCGCCCTGGCCGTGACCGAACCGAACCAGCCCTGGTCGGCGGTGTGTATCGGCCGCGGCGGGCGGGATCCGGTGTTGACCCGGATCCTGGGCCTACCCGCGGAGGGACCACTGGTGGTGCTGAAAAGTCTTGTCGCCCTGTATGACATGGGCTGCACCGAACCGTTGCCGCTGCCGATCAAGACGTCGTACGCGTGGGCCGAGGAGCGGCTGCGTGGTCGGGACCCGATGCTGGTCGCCCGCCGCACCTGGCAGAGCAAGTACGGCGGCGACCACGAGGAGCCGGCCAATGTCCGGGTGTGGGGCGGGCCGCCCGCACCCTTCGAAGCGCTACTGGTTCCCCCTCGCCCCGGCGAGGAGACACCCGGTGAGGACACCCGGCTGGGAGCTTTCGCCGCCCGGTTGTGGTTGCCACTGCTGCGTGCCGAACAGCGGCGGCGGTGAGTCGATGACCGAGCCTTTCGACCTGTTGGGCCCACTGCCCGAGCGGGCGTCGACGACGGTGCTGGAAGCCAGCGCCGGAACCGGCAAGACCTTCGTGCTGGCCGGTCTGGTCACCCGCTATCTCGCCGAAGGGGCCGCAACCCTGGACGACATGCTGCTGATCACGTTCAGCAGGGCCGCCACCGCCGAGCTGCGGGAGCGGGTCAGGGACCAGATCGTGGCTGCGGTGGCGGCTTTCGAGGGCGCCGGCCCCGTTTCGGAGAACGGCCTGATCGACTACCTGCTCACCGGGACGGACACCCAGCGCGCCGAACGGCACACCCGGCTGCGTGACGCCCTGGCAGAGTTCGACTCCGCGACCATCGCCACCACGCACGAGTTCTGCCGGCTGGTGCTCAAGTCGTTGGGGGTGGCCGGTGACAGCGACGCCGGGGTGACCCTCGTCGAGGATCTCGGGGATCTGGTCCGCGAGATCGTCGACGATGTGTACCTGCGCCGGTTCGGCGGCCAGGCCGATGAACCGCCGTTCGATCGGGACTTCGCGCTGCGACTGGCCACCGCGGTGGTCGAGAAGGCAGGCACCGAGCTGCGCCCGGCCAACCCACGGATCGGCACGCTGGCCGAGGCGCGGGTCAGTTTCGCCCGGGATGTGTTGGCCGAATTGGAGATCCGCAAACGACGGCTGGGCATCCTGCACTTCGACGATCTGCTGTCCCGGCTCGCCGAGGCGCTGGAGCCCGAGGATTCACCGGCCAGGGAGCGGATGCGCAGGCGCTGGCGCATCGTGATGATCGACGAATTCCAGGACACCGACCCGATTCAGTGGCAGGTGGTGGACCGCGCGTTCCGCGGCCACTCGACGCTGATCCTCATCGGCGATCCCAAACAGTCCATCTATGCGTTCCGCGGTGGTGACATCGATGCCTACCTCGATGCGGCCCGCACCGCAGGCACCAAGTTCACCCTCGGCACGAACTGGCGCAGTGACAGCGCGCTGGTCGACAGCCTGCAGGTGGTGCTGCGCGGGGCCGCTCTGGGTGATCCCGAGATCGTGGTGCACGACGTCGAGGCCGCTCACGATGGGCACCGGCTGGCCGGCGCGCCGAACAATGCGCCCTTCCGGTTGCGGGTGGTCGGCAGACAGACGTTGGGTTTCTCACGGGCGCAGAACATCCCGATCGACGACGTGCGCAAGCATGTGGTGCGTGATCTCGCCGCCGACATCGCCACCACGCTCGCCGCCGGGGCGCGGTTCGGCGACCGAGCGCTGGCGGCGGGCGATCTCGCGATCATCGTCGAGAGCCATGCCGACGCCCGCAGGTGCTACGAGGCACTGGTGGCGGTGGGGGTGCCCGCGGTGTACACCGGCGACTCGAACATCTTCGCCTCCGAGGCGGCGGGGGAATGGCTGACGCTGCTGGATGCCTTCGATCAGACCCATCGCAGCGCACTGGTGCGGGCCGTGGCCACCACCTCGTTCTTCGGAAAGTCCGTCGAAGACCTGGTGAAACAGGGTGATTCGCTGACCGACGACGTTGCCGACGTGCTGCGGCAGTGGGCGGACCATGCCCGGGAGCGCGGGGTGGCGGCCGTGTTCGAGGCGGCGAACGTCGGAGGCATGAGCCGGCGGGTACTGGCCCGGCGGGGCGGTCAGCGGTTGATGACCGATCTTGCGCACGTCGGCGAGCTGCTGCTGGACGTGGCGCACCAGCACCGACTCGGGGTGCCCGCGCTGCGGGACTGGCTGCGTGAGCGAACCGCGGAACTTCGCCGTGCAGAACGGAACCGGCGCCTCGACAGCGATGCCGCCGGAGTGCAGATCATGACCGTGTGGGCCAGCAAGGGTCTGCAGTTCCCGATCGTGTACCTGCCCTTCAATTTCAATCGCTGGGTCGGCAGTGACGATGTGGTGGCCTACCACGACGAGCAGGGCCGCCGGTGCCTGCACATCGGCGGGGAGAGCGCCGACGACTTCGACCTCGCCGCCGAGGCCGGCCGAGCCGAGGACACCCAGGAGCGGCTCCGGCTCGCCTACGTCGGGCTGACCCGCGCGCAGTCGCAGGTGGTGACGTGGTGGGCGCCCACCAAAGACGAGATCAACGCCGGGCTGTCACGGTTGCTGCGGGGCCGCACCCGTGGGGAAGCCGAGGTGCCCGACGAATGCCGGCGGGGGATCACCGATGCCGACGCGCAGACCTGTTTCCAGGCGTGGTCGGCCGACGGCGGCCCCGTCATCGAAGAGTCCGTCGTGCGGGCGGCCCCGGCGGTGCCGGTCGAGCCGGTGCCCACCGGCCTGGCGGTGCGCCACTTCCACCGTGGCATCGACAGCGGGTGGCGTCGCACGTCGTACTCCGGGTTGATCCGGGCGGCCGGATCCACCGGCTCTGCAACGGATTCCGGGGCGCCGGGCGTGACCAGTGAACCGGAGGTCGGGCCCAAGGACGACGAGATCGAGGACATCCCGGTGACGGCCGCCACCGAAGCCGCCGGCGCTGAGGTCATCTCACCCATGAACGACCTGCCGGGGGGGACGGCGTTCGGCTCCCTGGTACACGCGGTGCTCGAGACCGCCGATCCGTCGGCGGCAGATCTGGCCGAGGAATTCGCGACGGAGATCCGCAGACATGCGGCGTGGTGGGCGGTGGACGCCGATCCGGTGGAGGTGGCCGCCGCGCTGGTCAAGGTCCATGACACGCCCCTGGGCCCGTTGGCGCCGGGGCTGACCCTGCGCGACGTCGTGCTGCGAGACCGGCTCTGCGAGGTCGACTTCGAAATACCCTTGGCCGGAGGCGATCTCGGTCCACGGCCGGTGAAAGAGCCGACGCTGGCCGATGTCGGGGTGTTACTGGGACAGCATCTGCGCGCTGATGATCCGCTCGCGAGCTACGCCACCCGCCTGCGTGGGCCCTCCCTGGGCAGTCAGTCGCTGCGGGGGTATCTCACCGGGTCCATCGACGTGGTGCTGCGGGTTCAGGGCGAAGCAGGTCCGCGTTACCTGGTGGTCGACTACAAGACCAACCGGCTGGGGGAGCCCGGTCGGCCCATCACGGCGGCGGACTACGGCCCGGTCCAGTTGGCCCAGGCGATGCTGCATTCCGACTACCCTTTACAGGCGTTGTTGTATTGCGCTGTGCTGCATCGCTTTCTGCGCTGGCGCCAACCCGGGTACCGCCCGGACCATCACCTCGGTGGGGTGGTGTATCTGTTCCTGCGCGGCATGTGCGGGCCTGCGACGCCGGACTACGGCGGTGAGCCCGCCGGAGTCTTCAGCTGGCAGCCTCCTGCAGCGCTCGTGGTGGCGCTCTCCGATCTGCTGGACAGGGGTGCGACATGACGGTGCAGGTGCTCGACGATCCCCAGGACTGGCGACGGGTCCGCGACGCGACGGGTCTGTTGCGCGTCTTCAATGACGCCGGGGTACTGGAAGCGGCCGATGTTCACGTCGCCGCCCGGCTTGCCGCCCTGGCCAAGGAACCCGACGACACGGTGCTGCTGGCGGTGGCGCTCGCGGTGCGGGGGCTGCGCGCCGGTTCGGTATGTGTCGATCTGACTGCCGTCGCTGACGAGATCGGTCTGGAACTGCCGTGGCCTGATCCGACGGAATGGCTTGCGGCCGTCCGGAACAGTCCGCTGCTGGGGACGCCCGCGGTACTGCGGCTCTACGGCGACAGCCTGCTCTACCTCGACCGCTACTACCGCGAAGAAGAGCAGGTGTGCACCGACCTGCTCGCCACTCGCGGCGAGCAGGTCCCCGTCGACCCACAGGCGCTGGCCGCCGGACTGGACCGGGTGTTCCCGGCCCCGAAGTTCACCGAACAGCGCGAAGCGGCGCGGATCGCGTTGTCGCAGTGGACCACTGTGCTCACCGGTGGTCCGGGCACCGGGAAGACCACCACCGTCGCCGGCCTGCTGGCGCTGCTGGCCGAACAGGCCGAGCTCGCCGGCAGCACCCGGCCGAGGATCGCGCTGGCCGCCCCCACCGGGAAGGCGTCGGCGCGGCTGCAGCAGGCCGTCCAGTCGGAGATCGACCACCTCGGCGCGCAGGATCAGGCGCGGCTCTCGGGTCTGCGGGCGGTGACCCTGCACCGGCTGCTTGGCGCCCGCCCTGACACGTCGGCCCGCTTCCGGCATCATCGCACCAACCGACTGCCCTATGACGTCATCGTCGTCGACGAGACCTCCATGGTGCCCCTGACCATGATGGCCAGACTGCTCGAATCCGTCCGTCCGGCAACCAGACTCATTCTGGTCGGCGATCCGGATCAGCTGGCGTCGGTGGAAGCCGGTGCGGTGCTGGCCGATCTCGTCGACGGACTCGGGGCCCGGGACGATCTCCAGGTCGCGGCACTGCACACCTCGCACCGGTTCGGCGAGAACATCGGCCGCCTGGCCGCTGCGATTCGGGGCGGTGACGGCGACGAGGTGCTCGACCTGCTGCGCTCGGGAGGCGCGAACATCGAGTACGTCGATGACGAGGACCCGGCTGCTCGGCTGCGCGAGGTCCTGGTTCCGCACGCGCTGGCGGTGCGCGACGCGGCGATGGGAGGCGACGCGGCCGTGGCGCTGGCAGCGCTGGATTCCCACCGATTGCTGTGCGCACACCGCGGCGGTCTGCACGGGGTGGGGCACTGGAACCGGCAGATCGAGCGGTGGCTCACCGAGGAGACCGGCGAGGCGCTGTGGACGGACTGGTATGTCGGCAGGCCGATCCTGATCACCGGAAACGACTACGGCTTGCGGCTCT
>JBEVFK010000070.1:0-23457 GCA_040512325.1 Mycobacterium sp.
CGCGACGGTGACAGGATCCGCCTCGACGTCGGCAAGGGCACCCTCGATCTGCTGGTCGACGACGCCGAATTCGAGGCGCGCAAGGCGGGATTCGAGCCGTTGCCACCGGTGTTCACCACCGGCGTGCTGGCCAAGTACACCAAGCTGGTGCACTCGGCGGCCGTCGGCGCGGTCTGTTCGTAGAAGGGCGGCCTGCAGCTGGGCGACGCTGCGTCACTCCGACCTGGCACGCACTTGCAGCCGACGGGCCTCCTCGGTCCGTCGGCTGCATGTGTTGCTCCGGGTTACGGGTCGTCGGGGGCGAGGATCCGTTCCGGGTGATGGAAGTTGTTGACGCGGGACTGGCCGCAATCCAACTCCGGCGGCGGAATCCACTCGGTCACCCCATCATCACGGTTGCGGGTGGTCCAGCCGGTGGTGTCGACCATCCGATTGTCCGGCCCGCACGCCAACGTCAGATCCTCGATATTGGTGTCGCCGCCGTCTTTCCAATCCCTGTTCGCATGATGCACCTGCGAGCGATACGCGCTAGCAGTGCAGCCGGGCATCGTGCAGCCACGATGTTTGGCCAACAACATCAACCGCTGCGCCAGCGACGCCGTGCGCCGCGCCCGGCCCAGATGCAGCGGCACCCCCTGGCCGTCGAAGATCGCCAACCACGGATGAGCATGCGCGGCGATCTTGAGGACATCAGCCATCGGCATCAGCGTGCCGCCGGCCGTCAGCCCGTGTCCGACGCACTTTTCCAGGTCTCTCAGATTGACAGTGACGATGATGTTCGCGGGCAACCCGTTGATGGTCCCGACCGGCATCGAGGACAGGATCAACCGGCACGCCGCCATCAGTGCGTCATGGTGGCGCTTGCCCGCCGGGCGGAAGTCGGACCGCTTCTGGTCTTCGGTGGGTTCGCCCTGCACACACGGGGTCTCATCAGCCGGGTTGCACATCCCGGGCGCGCCGTTCTTCTCCAGAATCGGCTCCAACGCCGCCCACGCTTCCGGAGTCAGCAGACCCTCGATGGGAATCAGGCCGTCGGGGCGTTGCCGACCCCGCCGCAGATACGCCTGGGCCTGGCGGTCCTCATCGGAGAACTCGCCGTCCTGGTTGAGCAGATACAGCATGTGCGCGGCCGCCTTGCGGAACGCCTCCGGAGAGTGTTCGCAGGCATGTTGGGCCAGTTGCTCTTCGGCGTTCTCCCGGGTTTGGTAATCAACGAAGCCCGGGAGTTTGGAGAAGAACCACCGCACATGTTTGAGGTGGCCGGCGCCGATCAACCCCTGGGCTTGCCCCCGGGCGACCCTCGGCAACGTCGGCGCCAAGGGTTCGCCGGTCATCGCGGTCCGCGGCCCCAACAGCGCGGCATCGTCGAGGCGATCCAGCGCCTCGGACTCGCTGATCCGCAGCCGCTGGGTGAGCACCTTGGTGAAGGTGGTCGCCCCCAACACGATCGGACTGTTCTCCGCCGTCAGCTTCTGATACACCCGGTGATCCAGCACCGGCTGCGCCCGCGACACCGCCTCCCGGCGCTGCTGAATGTCCAACAACTCCAGCGGGGTGAACCCGTCAATCGACAGCCGGTTCATCTGAAAGGTCAGGGTTTCCAGCTGAGACAGAGCAGCGAGCATCGCCTCCCTGTCCGCCAACGCCGATGCCCCCATGACTCGAACAGTAGTTCGACCCACCGACAAGAACGTCGAAAATGTGACAGCAGATAACCAAGTGACACAAGGGATTTAGCGCCTCATCGAGATCTGCAGCAGGGCCATGAAAGAGACTTACCCGCAGCCCTGGCGCAGAACTCGCCGCCAGCCTCGCCGACGCGGCACGCCAGGCCACCACCTCGCCGGGATCGGTCAAATTTGGCGCAGCAGATGCTGCGACACCGGCGCAGCGCCCCATGGAACGCTGCGCCCGTCGTGGTACACCCTGCACTCGACCCCACGAGCACAGCCGTGCGCGGGCACCCGGCGGCGACCTCCTAGGCTGACCGGATGCGACTGGCGACCTGGAATGTGAACTCGATCCGCACCCGGGTGGACCGGGTGGTCGACTGGCTCGGGCGCGCGGACGTCGACGTGCTGGCCATGCAGGAGACCAAGTGCACGGACGCCCAGTTCCCGACGATGCCGTTCGCGGCACTGGGCTACGAGATCGCCCACGTCGGCTTCAACCAGTGGAACGGCGTGGCAATCGCCTCGCGGATCGGCCTGGAGAACGTCGAGATCGGCTTCGACGGCCAACCCACCTGGAGCAGCAAACCGGAGGTCGCGGCGGCAGCCGAAGCCCGCGCCATCGCCGCCACCTGCGGCGGAGTGCGGGTATGGAGCCTGTACGTGCCCAACGGCCGCACGCTCGACGACCCGCATTACGCCTACAAGCTGGATTGGCTTGCCGCGCTGCGGAATACGGCCTCAGGATGGTTGCGCAACGATTCGTCAGCGCAGGTCGCGCTCGTCGGCGACTGGAACATCGCCCCCACCGACGACGATATCTGGAGCGTAGAGGCCTATCAGGGGTCGACGCACGTCTCCGCGCCCGAGCGGGCCGCGTTCACGGCCATGACCGATGCTCAATTCACCGATGTGGTGCGGCCTTTCACCCCGGGACCCGGCGTCTACACCTACTGGGATTACACGCAGCTCAGCTTCCCGAAGCGCCGTGGCATGCGCATCGACTTCATCCTCGGATCGCCGGCACTGGCCGCGCGGGTGAGCTATGCAGAGATCGTCCGCGAGGAACGAAAAGGTAAGGCGCCCAGCGATCATGCACCCGTCTTGGTGGATCTGGACGGTCAGTCCGGCGGCACCACGCAGTAGGTTCGGGCCGGTTCGGGGAAGGCAGCACCCTGGGGGCCCGCGGGGCACAGTGACAGATCGTCGGTACCGTCGAAGATCTTGTCGATCTTCGAGTTCGCGGCGGGATCGGTGCAGTCGACCGGGCTGAACAATTGCGCGCCCGGATCGACGTAGAAGCATTCGCCTTCTCCGACATTCAGGACGAAACAGAAGGTCGTGGAGCTGTTGAACAGCACCGCGTATCCGGAGTCCTCCCGGAGCCCGTCGGGGCAGGTCGCCGTCGGCCCCGTCCCATGGGACGCCAGCTCGTAGACCGCGTCCCGCTCGCTGCAGTCGGTGGGCGTCGGCGCCATCTCGGCCGATGCATACTGCTGATCGGTGATGCACTGCCCCACCTGCAACCCGTCGGACGACCCCGGCGTCGACGGCATCTGCACTCCCGAGGAGCCGGCCCCGGTCGAGACATCGCCTGCCGCTCCGAGTGCGGTCAAGCCGGCACCGAGCAGGCCGAGCACCATCAGCACGCAGCCGAGGACAATCATCACCGTGCCACCGGCGTTCTGTGGTGGCGGCGGCCCCAGTGGCGGTGGAGGTGGTGGGTAGAACCCGGGCGGCGCACCCGGCAGGCCTTGCTGGGGTGGCGGGTAGTACCCGGGCGGATAGCCCGGAGGCCCGGACTGCTGCCACGGCGGTGGTGGGGGCGGCTGCAGCGCCAGGTTTGCCCGATTGCGTCTGACCCCGAGAATCAACAGCAGCAGTCCCACCGCAGGCAGCAAGAACAGTGCGACGGCATAACCGATGGACTCACCGATGTCTGCCACCGCCAGCGTTTGCCACACCACAGGAGCAGTCTGCCACCACGTCACCCCATCGGCCTTCGTTCGGCAGCACCGAACGAACCGCCGCTGGTCGGGATCGGCGACGACGTCTGGCCGGGGCGAGACCGGCCGTACGTTTGCTGCTCCGAAGGCCCGCGCGCCTGATGCTTTGACCTGGGTGCCGGTCAGGCAAGATGACCAGATGCCCCGAGACCGTCTCTACCGGCTGCTGCGGGTCTCGATGCGAATGCTGTCGCTGCGCAGCATCGTCATTGTCTCGGAAATCGTCGTCGCGGCGTTCACCATCGCCCTCGGGGCGTGGGTGTGGATCGGGATCACCAACGAGCAGTACAGCCAGCTCGACCGTCGGCTGGACTCCGTCAGCAGCCTCGGCGATTTCTCCACGTTGCTCAGTGCGCGGCCCAGCACCGGCGACGTCGACCAGAACACTCCCGACGGCAGCCTGATCCGGACGGCGCGGATCGGCGGGGTGACGGTGTCGGCGCCCAGCACCATCGTGCTGCCGGAACTGGGCAGCGGGTACACCAACACCACCATCGACGGGGTCGAATACCGGGTCCGCACCTTCGCCGCCGGACCTGCCTCCATTGCGCTGGGCGCGCCGGTGGCCGAGACCGAACGCCGTATCGCCGCTCAGCACATGCGCGTGCTGATCATCTGCGGCAGCGTGATCGCCGGGACGGTGGTCATCGGCTGGGTCATTTCGCTGATCATGGTCAACCCGTTCCGGCTGTTGGCCCAGCAGGCCCGCGCCATCAACGCCCAGTCCAATCCGGACGAGGTCAAGGTGCGCGGCGTGCGCGAGGCCGAGGAGATCGCCGAGGCCGTCGAAGGCATGCTGGCCCGGATCGGGACCGAACAACAACGCACCAGAGCCGCCCTCGACTCGGCCCGGGATTTCGCCGCGGTGGCCTCCCACGAGCTGCGAACCCCGCTGACGGCCATGCGCACCAATCTCGAGGTGCTCTCCACCCTCGAGCTGGACCGCCCGCAGCGTGAAGAGCTCGTCAGCGACATCATGCGCACCCAGACCCGCATCGAAGCGACACTCACCGCCCTGGAGCGGCTGGCCCAGGGGCAATTGACCACCGCTGACGACCATGTGCCGCTCGACATCACCGAACTGCTGGACCGTGCGGCCCACGACGCGATCCGCAGTTATCCGGATCTGCAGGTCACACTGGCGCCGTCACCGACGGTGTTGATGCTCGGATTGCCCGCGGGTCTGCGTCTGGTGATCGACAATGCCATCGCCAATGCCGTCAAACATGGTGGCGCCTCCGAGGTCCGGCTGAGCGCGAGCACGTCAGCCGACGGCGTCGAAATCGCCGTCGACGACAACGGTGCCGGTGTGCCCGAGGCCGAACGGACCGAGGTCTTCGAACGGTTCACCCGTGGCTCCACCGCGTCGCGCTCCGGTTCCGGGCTCGGCCTGGCTCTGGTGGCTCAGCAGGCCGAACTACACGGCGGTACGGCAGCTCTGGAGAAGAGCCCACTCGGCGGCGCGCGGCTGGTGCTGCGGATACCGTCGGTGCATTAGGCCTTCGCGCCGACGGTGATCAGATCGGACAACAGCTGCGTGAGCAGCGGTCGACGCACCCGGTGTTGGTCGACGATCGTGAATCCGGCCTCTTCGAAGAGCGTGCGCATCTCGTTGGGCGACGGGCTGTGGGCGGGATTGCGCAGATCCGCCGAGAGTCGCTGCAGCAGCGGCGGCTGGTTCAATCCGATGGTCGTCACCGCCGCCAGACCACCCGGCGCGAGCACCCGGTGAAACTCGCGCAGCGCCGCGGGCTGGTCGAAGAAGTGAAACGCCGAGGTGGTGACCACCGCGTCGAGGAATTCGTCGGCGAACGGCAGTTCTTCGGCCGGCGCCTTCATCCAGCGCACCCGGTCGGACCGTTGCCGGGACTGGGCCAGCATGCCGTCGGACATGTCGAGGCCGTAAACCTCTTCTGGGCGCAGTTCACGCTCGATGCGGTCGGTGAGAATGCCGGTGCCACAGGCGATGTCGGCGATGCGTTTCGATCCCCGTGACCGCAGCGCGGCCAGCACCTCGTCCTGGGCGGGCCGGTAGACCAGGCGTTGCAGGCAGGCCTGGTTGTAGGCCGGCGCCGCGAAACTCCAGAACTTGGTGATCGAATCGTTGAGGCCACGGCGTTGTGTCGGCCCGCCTCGTTGCGTCGCAGAAGTCACCTACGCGAGTGTAGGCACCGAACTTGTCGGTGGGTCGATCTATCGTGTCGAACATGAGTTCGAATGCTGATGTTTTCACCGCCCTCAACACCATCGACGAGGCCATCCGGTCCCTCGCCCGCCAACCGTTCCACCAACTTCGACCCGCCGACCAGCGGGCAGTCCTGGTACGACTGGACGCCATCGGGAAGCAGCTCGACCTGGTCCAACGCCGAGAGCTGCGCAGCATGGTCACCGGTCCCCCACCGGTCGAGTTCGCGGGGGCCCCGTGGGCTGAGGTGCTGGCCCGCCGGCTGCGCATCTCGGTCGGCGAAGCACAACGGCGTATCGCCGAATCCGTCAGTATCGACGAGCCGAGGTCGGCGTGAGTTTGGTCGACGATTGGGTGACAAATGACCCCGTCGTGAAAGCAGCTAGCCGGCCCAACCCCGATGCCGCGACGCTCCTTGCAGCGATCAAGCGCTGCGCCGAGCTCGAGGCACTCTGCCGCACCAGGTGGCGCACAGCGCTCGGTGAACTTGCCGACTCTTGGTGCCAACAGGCGATCTCTGACCAGAATCGCCGCGCTGCTGAAAACGCCCTCAACAAGCGCCGCGGCGTGATCGCCGGACTTAGGTGACCAGTGCCACCGAGTTCGCGCGACGCAGCTTGCCGGACGGAGTTTTCGGGATGGTCCCGGGTCCGAGCACCACCACATTGCGCGGACGCACGTCTACCTCGGTCACCACTTCGTGGGCCACCTGGCGCTCGATGCGGTGCACCTCGTCGGGGTTCTGGTAGGCGTTGGACTCCACGGCTACGGCGAAGGTCTCGCGAGAGTGTCCGGCGTCCAGCCGCACCGCGACGGCGCAGCCGGGGCGCACGCCTTCGACGCGACCGGCGGCCCGCTCGATGTCGGTCGGGTAGATGTTGCGTCCGGCCATGATGATGACGTCCTTGACGCGGCCACACACCACGACGTGGCCGTTGTCCATCAGGTAGCCGAGGTCACCGGTGTCGTACCAGCCGTGCTCATCCTGGGCCGGGATGAACCCGCCCATGGTGAGGTAGCCGGGCGTCAGCGACTCGCCACGCAGCTCGATGACACCGACACCGCGCGACGGCATCACGTTGCCGTGTTCGTCGACGATGCGGGCCTCCAGGTCCGTCAGCAACGGGCCCAACGTGGCGAGGCGACGGGTATTGCCCTTGGTGGCGGGAACGGCCTGCCGCAGCGCGGCCAGCAGGTCGGCGTCCACCTCGTCGACCACCAGGCCGGCGTTGCATTCGGAGAACGACACCGCGAGCGTGGTCTCGGCCATGCCGTAGGCCGGCAGGATCGCCGACGACGCCAGCCCGAACGGCTTGCCGGCATCGAGCAGATCCTCGACGTCGGCGGGTTCCACCGGCTCGGCGCCGGAGAGGGCGAACCGCAGCGTGGACAGGTCGAAGTCCCCGGGCTGGGCCTGCCGACGCAGCCGCTTGGCCAGCAGCGCGTAGGCGAAGTTGGGGGCCGCGGTCATCGTGCCCTTGTACTTGTCGATGAGCTTGGCCCACAGCAGGGTGTCGCGCAGGAAGTCCATCGGCGTGACCTTGACCAGTTCGGCGCCGAAGTACATCGGGATGGTCAGGAAGCCCACCATGCCCATGTCATGGAAGCAGGGCAGCCAGCTGACCATGACGTCTTTTTCGACCTCGTACTCGGCGCCGATGAACATCGCTTCGGCGTTCGAGTAGATGTTGCGGTGCGTGATCTGCACGGCCTTCGGCGAGCCGGTGGATCCCGACGTCAGCTGCATCAGCGCCAGGTCGTCTTCACCGGTCTCCACCGGGTCGATGGGCTCCGATTCCAGCAGGTCGCCGATGGTGAAGACCCGGATGCCCTTTTCCTCCAGCACCGGGATGGCGATCAGGAAGGGTTCGGAGACCAGGACGGCTTTCGCTTCGATCATCTGGATCACGTTCAGCGTGTCCTCGGCCCAGACCGCGAGGTCGGTGCGCGGCGTCGGCTGATGCAGCATCGTCAGGCTGGCTCCACGCATCCACAGCGCTTGTGCCGCCGGGGCGATCTCCACCGGGAAACCGGCCAGGACGCCGATCGCGTCGCCGGGACCCACGCCGCCGGCGGCCAGACCGCCCGCGATGCGGCGGGCCCGCTCGTGCACTTCACCCCAGGTGTGCCGGATCGGCTCGTGGGGTTCACCGGTGACCATGCCCTTCGCACTGGTGGCGGCGTTGTAGTACATCTTCTCGGTGAACCTGCTCACGAGGACCTCCTCGGTTTCCGGAGCGATGAACGCTGTGGGGTCGTCCCAGCGCTCATGCTGCGCCTGGGCGCACGCACACCCGAGAAGGCGCGCGCGCACGATTGAGCTGCGGTTAGGTCTCGAATCGGTGAGGTCCGCCGCTGGTTGATGCGCCCTCCGACTTCATCGGTGGGCGTCTGCGTAGCGTCGCAAATCTGACCGGTACTCAACACCGGGAGTCATCTTAAACTCCTCTTAAGTAACTGCCAAACCCTACGTCTGATCGTGTGCTGAACATGCTGGTCAGACGCCTGTCATCGGGGCCGGCACCACGCGCGCGCCCTGGACGGGGCCGCTGGCCACCCGGACAGTGCGGCAAACGTCGGCACCGGCCAGCTCGGTCCCGACGTCGACGGCCGCGCCGGCCGACGAACACAGAAACGCCACCGTCGGCCCCGAACCGGACACCAGCCCGGCCAGAGCGCCGGCCTCGGTGCCCGCGCGCAGCGTCCGCCGCAGGCCGGGGTCCAGGCTGATTGCCGCCGCCTGCAGTTCGTTGCCCAGCAGGGGTGCCAGTTGCGCGGCATCGCCGGCAGCCAGCGCCGCCAGCAGGGGCCCGGTGTCGCCGAGCCGGGGCGGATCGCCCAGTTCGCGGAGCCGGTCGATCTCGCCGAACACCTTGGGCGTCGAGAGGCCCTGGCGGCCGAAGGCAAGCACCCAGTGGAACGTGTTTCGCGCCAGCACGGTCGCGAGTTCTTCACCGCGACCGGTCCCCAACGCGGTACCACCGTGGAGTGCGAACGGGACGTCACTGCCGAGTTCGGCGGCCAGCGCGTGCAGATCCCGCCGCGGCACCCCCTGCTCCCACAGGTGGTTGATGGCCACCAGCACCGCGGCGGCATCGGCGCTGCCGCCGGCCATGCCACCGGCGACCGGAATGGACTTGTCGATGGTGATCGCGAGATCAGGCGCGCGACCCACGTGCTCGGCCATCAGCTGGGCGGCCTGCCAGGCAAGGTTTCGTTCGTCGGTCGGCAGCGATTCCGCACCCTCGCCGACCACGTTCATCGACATCACATCAGCGGTGCGGACCGTGATCTCGTCGAACAGCGAGACGGCATGGAAGACGGTGGTCAGCTCGTGGTAGCCGTCGTCGCGGGTATCCCCGACGGCCAGGAACAGATTCACCTTGCCCGGGACCCGCACGGTCACCGATCCCGTGGGCACCCATTCAGCGGCGGTACTTCCGTCGGACGCGGACACCGAATGAGACTAGCCCGGTCGACGATGCGAGGGGACCGACGAGCCCGAGAAGGCGGGCCGGGCTCATGAATCCGGTGCCGGAACTACCCTCAAGAGGTGCCGCGTCCAGGTGAGGACTTCAACGGGTATGCCGTCGGCAAAGTGCTGGGCACCGGCGGCAGCGCCACTGTGTACCTTGCGCACCAACTCTCGGCGAACAACCGTCCGGTCGCGCTGAAAGTGCTCTCCGCGGGTCACCGCACCGACACCCGGCTGGAACAGATGAACCGCGAATTCGACTTCGCCCGCCGCCTGCAGCACCCCCACATCATCAAGGTCTACGAGCGTGGCGCGGACTGGCTGACCATGCAATACGTCGACGGTGGCAATGCCAGCAGTCTGCACAGCCTCGATCTCCGGCTGCAGGCGCTGGCACAGATAGCCCAGGCGCTCGACTTCACACACCGCCAGGGCATCGTTCACTGTGATGTCAAACCGGCCAATCTTCTTGTATACAAAGACTTCTCCGCTGGCGGCGCAGTACTCATCGACTTCGGTGTCTCTCACTCGGTGGCCGAGGACATGTCGGCTCGACTGTCTCGCGATGCCACTCAACGCCTTTCCCTGGACCCGGCCAAGCGCATCACCCACCACCACCAGGACAGTGCGACCCGTGTGCAGGCGTCGCTCCCCTACGCGGCACCCGAACTCCTGACCGGCCGAGCCCCGTGCGCGGCCACCGATGAATACGCCCTCGCCTGTACAGCCATCGAATTGATCACCGGCACACTACCGTTCGTGACCATGACGGCGGCGGCGCTGGTCGACGCCCATCTGCACCAGGCGCCGCCGCGGATGGCTCGCACCGTGTCCTGGCTGCCGCATGCTTTCGACTCGATCATGGCCAAAGCGATGGCCAAAGATCCCGACGCGCGGTATGACAGCTGCGCCGAAATGATTCGGCTGATTACCCGCGTTCTGCGCCGGTGAAACCCGGATTTTGCGAAATCCTTTCGTAACCTATGTTTTACGGCGCCCGGGTTGCCGTCGCGCTCAGCGGGTCTAGCGTCGCTGCAATGGGAACTGCCACCGAGGGACCCGCCACCGGGTACGACAATTCAGCGCTCGCCCACGAGGAAGAGGGTTATCACAAGGGTCTCAAACCGCGACAATTGCAGATGATCGCGATCGGTGGGGCCATCGGCACCGGTCTGTTCATGGGCGCCGGCAGCCGGTTGGCGTCCGCGGGTCCGGGGCTTTTCATCGTCTACGCAGTGTGCGGCATCTTCGTCTTCTTCATCCTGCGCGCACTCGGTGAGCTGGTGCTGCACCGGCCCTCATCGGGGTCGTTCGTCTCGTACGCCCGCGAATTCCTCGGGGAGAAGGCCGCTTACGTCGCAGGCTGGATGTACTTCTTCAACTGGGCCTGCACGGCGATCGTCGACGTCACCGCCGTCGCCCTCTACATGCACTACTGGGGAACGTTCGAGGCCATCCCGCAGTGGGCGATCGCCTTGATTGCGCTCGTCATCGTGGTGTCGGTCAACATGATCTCGGTGAAGCTGTTCGGCGAGATGGAGTTCTGGGCCGCGCTGATCAAGGTCATCGCCCTGGTCACCTTCCTCGTCATCGGCATCGTGTTCCTCGCCGGCCGTTTCGACATCCAGGGTCAACCCACCGGATTCTCGGTGATCTCCGACACCGGCGGCCTGTTCCCCACCGGAGTGCTGTCGCTGGTCCTGGTCACCTCCGGCGTCATCTTCGCTTACGCCGCAGTCGAACTGGTGGGCACCGCGGCCGGTGAAACAGAGGACCCACCGAAGGTGATGCCGAAGGCCATCAACTCGGTGATCTTCCGCATCGCGGTGTTCTACGTCGGCTCGCTGGTCATCTTGGCACTCCTGCTGCCCTACACGGCATACAAAGAGGGCGAAAGCCCGTTCGTCACCTTCTTCTCCAGCATCGGCGTACCCGTTGCCGGCGACATCATGAACTTCGTGGTGCTCACCGCGGCGATGTCGAGCCTCAACGCGGGCCTGTACTCCACCGGTCGGATCCTGCGGTCGATGGCCATGAACGGCAGTGCTCCGCAGTTCACCGGGAAGATGAACAAGCGTGGGGTGCCGTTCGCGGGTATCGCGCTGACAGCCGGTTTCACCGTGCTGGGCGTGATCCTGAACCTGGTGGTGCCCGCGGAGGCGTTCAACATCGCGCTGGATCTCTCGGCGCTGGGCATCATCTCATCCTGGGCCACGATCGTGATCTGCCAGCTCCAGCTGTACCGCTGGTCGAAGAAGGGCATCCTGGACCGCCCGTCGTTCCAGCTGTTCGGTACGCCGTACACCAGCTACGCGACGCTGATCTTCCTCGGCTCCGTACTGATTCTGATGTGCTACGAGAACTACTGGAACCTGATCGCTGTGCTGGTGATCGTGCCCGCACTCGTGATCGGTTGGTTCGCAGTGCGTGGCAGGGTGTTGTCCGTGGCTCAGGAACGGGTGGGAATCACCGGCAACTACCCGATCGTCGCCCAGACTCCGTTGCAAACCGAGTTCCTGGAGAAGGACTCCCGCTCCAAGGACAAGAACTGAGGTAACACCGAGAAGAGCCGGTCCCAGTCGGGACCGGCTCTTCCTGTGTAGCTCTGTCTAGTTCACAGCTGAATCTCGTTCACAGCTGCGGTGCGTTGGTTTCCTCGCGGTCGCTGCTGGACGCGGAACGCTGCAGCAGCCGGACGAATTCGGCGACCGCCAGCGTCTCACCCCGTCGTGCGGGATCGATACTGGCCGCCAGGAGCCTGCTGGCAGATTCGTTGCCCGAACCTGCCCACTCCAGGAAGGCGTTGCGAGAAGTCTTGCGACGCTGGGAGAACGCGATGTCGACGAGCTCGAACACCTGGTCCCGGAAACCCTCTTCGCTGGGCCACTGGGGCGTCTCGTAGCGATCGATCCGGACCAACCCGGAGTACACGCGGGGAATGGGCCAGAAGACGGTCGGAGACACCATGCCGAAGCGCCGGACACGGCCGTAGAAGCGCACTTTCACGCTGGGTACGCCGTAATCCTTGCTGCCAGGCTCTGCAGCCAACCGCTCGGCGACTTCGGCCTGCACCATGACCATGACGGTCTTGATGGACGGGAACTCCGCCAGCAGATGCAGCAGCGCCGGTACCGCGATGTTGTACGGCAGGTTTGCCACCAACGCCGTCGGCTCTTTGTCCAGATCCGACTGCCGAACAGTCAGGATGTCCTGGTTGAGCACCGTCAGCCGATGAATCTCACTGTGCGAGTGCTCAGCAATCGTCCGCGGGAGTCGCTGCGCCAGAAGCGGATCAACCTCGACCGCCGTGACCGTGGCGCCGCGATCCAGCAGGCCGAGGGTCAGTGACCCGAGCCCAGGACCGACCTCGATGACGTTGTCGTGGCGATTGACGCCCGACGCCGACACGATCCGGCGCACGGTGTTTGCGTCGTGAACGAAGTTCTGACCCAACGATTTACGCGGGCGAAAGTCAAGCTCTTTCGCGAGATTTCTGATCTCGGTCCGCCCCAGAAGACGAATTGTCACGATGCCCCTGCCCTACCACTGCACACGGGCCACGCTCCCCAACCTTGGCGCGCCCGCGTGACCTCTGCTATGGCGATCTGTTCTTCGCGAGTTGCCAGGTCCGCCCGCGAAGCATACCGCAGGCCACCCTGTCGCTCCCAGGTGTTTTGATCAAATTGAACACCACCGAAATAACCATTGCCTGTGTTGATTGCCCAGTTTCCCCCGGATTCACACCGCGAGAGCGCGTCCCAGATGAGTCCGCTTGTCACGGGCGGGACCTCGGTTCCCGGCTTTGCGCCCACGCGGAGCACTGAATCGCGTGCAGGTGTGATGACCACGTTCGCAACAGGGAGCCTTCCGGTTTCGACTCCGTTGACCTTGGCAACGGAGAACGTCACATCTTGGATTCCGGGAGTTCCCGGATCCTCGACGACCTGACGACTCATGTTCATCGTCGGGTCTTCGATGCGCTTTGCGGTGGGCTGCAGCGGCAGCTGCGCGGTGACCTTTTCCATGCGGATCCGGGTCACCTGGATCTGCATGCCGGGAATCACCGGCGAGGAGGCGGCGGGCACCACTCGGTCATTTTGTGTCAGGGGGACGCCGGCCTCGGCAAGGAGTCCGGCGACGTTCGGGGCGGCCAGCGTGACGGTGCGTACTGCGCCGCCATCGTTGATCTGGACGGTCTTGGCACTCACCACGGGTAGTGCCATGCCTTCGAGTGGCAGGCGGCTGCTGCGGGAGGCCGCTGCCGGTGCGGTGTCGGTCATCGCCAGCTGATTGAGCGCCTCGTCGACCGTCGACGCGGTGGTCCACATCTCTTTGGCGTCCTGGCCGTCGAGCGAGATGTCCAGCGGCTTGCTGCGCCGCAGCACGATCGTGTCGGCGTCGCGCACCGGTTGGTCGCCGGCAGGGAACAGGTCGTCGCGATCGTCGACGTCGAAGCCGTTTTCGCTAACCACGTCGATGACGCGGGACTTCATGGTGGTGACGGTCATCTGTGCACCATCAACCGTCAACGTCACGGATTTGTGGGCGGTGACCGCCAGAGCACCGGCGACGGCGAGGACCACGAGCAGCGCCGCGACCAGGATCCGCAGCATCGGCGAGCGTGACTGATGAAGTTCGGTAAGTGCATGCAACGTGCGAATATCCCGGTTCCGGTGTCTTGGGCGAGGCCCCCAACGGGCCCTCGGCAATCACAAGACGGTAACGAACCTGGGGAGAGCGCACCAACTCGAAGGAGACCAGCATGACCGGCACACCCCTCCTAAATTGACGTTGAATTCAAATAATACACTGTCCGAGCGTTTGCTGTGGTGTTTCTGGCAAGGTTTTCTGCAGAATCTCCGACGATCCCCGCGAGGGCCCGAACCGTGTACGGCAGGCAGTATGGCTCATTCGGCGCGCCGCGGTAGGGATGGGGAGTCAGAAATGGCGCGTCGGTCTCGACAAGCAGCTGGTCATGGGGAATGAGTGCAGCCGCTTCGCGCAGTTCCCCGGCGTTCTTGAAGCTGACCGTGCCGGACAGGCTCAGGTACCACCCGGCGGCCACGCAGGCGCGCGCCATCTCGGCCCCCGAAGAGAAGCAGTGGAAGATCACGCTCTCTGGTGGACCTTCGCTACGGAGCACGTCCAGGACCGCGCCGTCGGCATCACGGTTGTGGATCATGAGCGGCTTGCCGGTGCGCTTGGCCAGGTCGATGTGCCAGGCGAACGCTTCGCGCTGGGTGTCGGGGTCAGCGCAGCCCTCGAGGCGTCCCGGCCAGTACAGATCCATCCCGGTCTCACCGATCGCCACCACCCGCGGGTGCGCGGCCAGCTGCTCGAGTTCGGCCCGCGCCGCATCGTCCAGCGCACCGGCCCGGGTCGGGTGCAGCGCCACTGCGGCGTAGACGCGTGAATCCCATTCGGCGGCCTGCACAGCCCAGCGCGCGGACGCCAGATCATCGGCGATGGTGACCACAGCCTCGACACCGACCGAACCGGCGCGGTCGAGGATGTCCCGGACGCCGGCGGCGTCCGTGGCCCCGCAGGCATCGAGGTGGGTGTGCGCGTCGATCAGCGGTGCCAGCGGCTCGGGCAGCGGCGGGGCGACGCGCGAGGCTGAAGATTTGGAACTCACCGGCACACCATAAGGTGGAAGGCCTGATGAGCGACCCTTACTACGTCACCACGGCGATCGCCTACCCCAACGGCGTACCGCACGTCGGTCACGCCTACGAGTACATCGCCACAGATGCGATCGCGCGCTTCAAGCGCCTTGACGGCTTTGAGGTGCGGTTCCTCACCGGCACCGACGAACACGGTCTGAAGATGGCCCAGACGGCAGCGGCCGAGGGAATTCCGACCGCGGAGCTGGCCCGGCGCAACTCGGATGTGTTCCAGCGGCTGCAGGAGAAGCTGGACGTCACCTTCGACCGCTTCATCCGCACCACCGACGCCGATCACATCGAGGCCTCCAAGGCGATCTGGCAACGGATGAATGACTCCGGGGACATCTACCTGGATGCCTACGCGGGCTGGTACTCCGTGCGCGATGAACGCTTCTTCGCGGAGGACGAAACCGAAGTCGTGGGCTCCGACAGTGGGGGCTCCCGGATCGCGACGGAAACGGGCACCCTGGTCACCTGGACCGAGGAGCAGACGTACTTCTTCCGGCTCTCGGCCTACGCCGACAAACTGCTCGCGCACTATGAGGCACACCCGGAATTCATTGCTCCGGAGGCCCGGCGCAACGAGGTGGTGAGTTTCGTCTCCCGCGGCCTGACCGACCTGTCGATCTCGCGTACCACCTTCGACTGGGGCGTCCAGGTGCCCGATCACCCGGATCACGTCATGTATGTCTGGGTGGACGCGCTGACCAACTACCTCACCGGTGTCGGCTTCCCCGACACCGACTCTGCCGACTACCGCCGGTACTGGCCCGCTGACCTGCACATGATCGGCAAGGACATCATCCGGTTCCACACCGTGTACTGGCCGGCGTTCCTGATGTCGGCGGGCCTGGAGCTGCCGAAGCGCGTCTTCGCGCACGGCTTTCTGTTCAACCGCGGCGAGAAGATGAGCAAGTCGCTGGGCAACTCCGTCGATCCCATCGCACTGGTCGACGCGTTCGGCCTCGAC
Source organism: Mycobacterium sp. (assembly GCA_040512325.1). Taxonomy (GTDB): domain Bacteria; phylum Actinomycetota; class Actinomycetes; order Mycobacteriales; family Mycobacteriaceae; genus Mycobacterium. The sequence continues at coordinate 15,973 of JBEVFK010000070.1, forward strand.
CAGCTGCGGTACTTCCTGCTCCGTGAGGTGCCGTTCGGCCAGGACGGCAGCTACAGCGAGGAAGCGATCATCTCCCGGATCAACACCGACCTGGCCAACGAGCTGGGCAACCTCGCGCAGCGTTGTCTGTCGATGGTGGCCAAGAACCTCGACTCCCGGGTGCCGGATCCGGGTGCGTTCTCGGCCGAGGACTCCGCGCTGCTGGCTGAGGCCGACGGCCTGCTGGAGAAAGCCCGACGGGCGTTCGACCAGCAGGCCATGCATCAGGCGCTGGAGACGATCTGGCTGACCCTCGGTGCGGCCAACCGCTACTTCTCGTCGCAGGAACCCTGGGTGTTGCGGAAATCGGCGGAACCGGCAGATCAGCAGCGCTTTGCTGCCGTGCTGTACACCACCATGGAGGTGGTGCGGATCGCCGCACTGCTGATCCAGCCGGTGATGCCGACGGCGGCGGCCAAGCTGCTCGACCTGCTGGGCCAGCCGGCCGACGACCGCGACTTCACCGCGATCGGCACCCGCCTGGCTGTGGGCACGACGCTGCCCGAGCCGACGGGAGTGTTCCCCCGCTACGTCAGTGAGTGATCTGCGCCACACCTCCCCCGGAGATGTCACACCATGGACGTCACCGGTGTCTTGAGGTCAGCAGGCTCGAACCAGAGCCGAGACCTCGAACGGAGCAGACATGACAAAGCAGCGCACCCACGTCATCGTGATCGGCGGCGGCTACGCCGGCGTCCTGGCGGCGAACCGGCTCACGCAGCAGGCCGCCGTCACGTTGATCAATCCGCGGCCCGAGTTCGTGGAACGGATCCGCCTCCACCAGTTGGTGGCAGGCAGCGACGACGCCGTAGCCGGATACGACGAGCTGTTGCACAGTGACGTGCAGTTGGTGGTGGACGGCGCCGAGCGCATCGACGCTGCGACCCGGCGGGTGACACTGGCCGCCGGCGCCGAGCTGGCCTATGACTACCTGGTGTATGCGGTCGGCAGCACCGGCTCGGTGCCGGCCGGCGTGCCCGGCGCGGCCGAATTCGCTTATCCCCTCAGCGAACTCGAGCAGGCGGTGCGGCTGCGCAGCCGGCTGGCCGAGGTGCCGCTGTCGGCGCCCATCGTCGTCGTCGGTGCCGGCCTGACGGGTATCGAAGCGGCATCCGAGTTCGCCGAAGCGGGCCGGCCGGTCACCCTGGTCAGCAAGATCCTGGGGCCGTCACTGGCTCCCGCAGGCCGCACGTCGGTGGCCAAGCGGCTGCGCAAGCTCGGTGTCACGGTGATAGCAGGGGACGACGCGGCGGTGACCCGGGTCAGTGCCGATGCTGTCGAGTTGGCTGGTGGCCGCGCCCTGCCCAGCGCCGCAACGGTGTGGACGGCGGGTTTCGGGGTGCCGGGGCTGGCCGCGGCCAGTGGACTCACCACCGATGCCGTGGGTCGGCTCCTGGTCGATGAGACACTGACCAGCGTGGACGACCCCCGTATCGTCGCCGCGGGCGACGCCGCCGCCCCGTCGAACCTGCCGCTGCGGATGAGCTGCCAGGCGGCGATGCCGCTGGGCGCCCAGGCCGCCAACACCGTGCTGGCCCGCATCGCCGGCGCCGACCCCGCCACGCTGACCCAGGTGATGACGGGGCAGTGCATCAGCCTGGGCCGCAGTCACGGCACGATCCAGCTGGCACATACCGACGACACCGTGCGCAATCTCTACATCGGCGGCCGCACAGCAGGTTTCATCAAGGAGCAGGTGTGCAAGGGCACGCTGAGCTTCCTGCGCAAGGAGGCCCGCAAGCCTGGCTCGTACTTCTGGCTCAAAGGCGGCAAGCGCGCCGAGCAGCTCGCCCGGGTGAAGCAACCGGTCGAATCCCGATGACCGAGCACGCCGAGCGGTTCACCGCGCTGCGGCCGCTGCTGTTCACCATCACCTACGAGATCCTGGGAACCGCAACCGAATCCGATGACGTGCTGCAGGAGAGTTATCTGCGCTGGGCCGAGGTGGACCTGGCCCGCGTCACCGACACCAAGGCGTATCTGGCGCAGCTGGTCACCCGGCAGTCGTTGAACGCCGTGCGGGCCCAGTCCCGCCGCCGCGAGGAGTACGTGGGTCCGTGGCTACCGGAACCGCTGCTGCTGGACGCCGGCGGTCAGGACGCCTCCGCGGATGTGGTGCTCGCCGAGTCGGTGTCCATGGCGATGATGGTGGTGCTGGAAACCCTGACCCCCGACGAGCGGGCGGTGTTCGTGCTGCGCGAGGTGTTCGGCTTTTCCCATGACGAGATCGCTTCGGCGATAGGGAAATCCGCGACCGCCGTCCGCCAGATGGCACACCGCGCCCGTGAGCACGTCCAGGCCCGCCGCAAACGGTTCGAACCCGTCGACCAATCCCAGACCGTCGCGTTGACCACCCAGTTCTTCGCCGCCGCCGCCACCGGCGATATGGCGGGGCTGGTGGCGATGCTCGCCCCCGATGTGGTGTGGACCGCCGACAGCGACGGCAAGGTCAGCGCCGCCCGCAGGCCGGTCACCGGTGCGTCGAACGTCGCCAAGCTCATCCTCGGGCTGCTCCGCATCGCCGGCGACGCGGGCCGCGTCGAACCCGCGATCTACAACAACACCCCGGCGCTGGTGCTCTACCTCGGCGACAACCTGGAGGGCGTGATCCTGCTCGACTACACCGACGGCAAGATCTCCCACTTCTACGCCATGCGCAATCCCGAGAAGCTGAGCACCGTGCTGGTGCCGCGACAGATCAGCCGGTGAGAGCCCGGGTCTGCCAAGCTTGAGCCATGCGCACCGACCGGCTCGGCGACATCGGCAGTTTCCCTGCCGTGTTGCGCGCCGTCGCCGCCGCCGCGGCGCGTCTGGGCCTGGCCCCGCCCGCAGCGCTGTCCGGCGACTGGTTCGGCTCGCGTGCCGTCATCGCGCCGACGTTGCGGGCCGAGTCGGTGCTGCCGACCGAGGTGTTCGCCGCCGGCGCCGGCGGCGGCGGTCCGCTGATCGGGGGCGGCTGGTTCGGCTATCTGTCCTACCCCGATGCCGCCGCCGACGGGTTGGCCCCGCGGATCCCGGAAGCCGCAGGCGGCTGGACGGACTGCGTGCTGCGCTGGGACCGCGACGGCATCTGGTGGTTCGAAGACCTGACCGGCGCCCCGATGCCGCACTGGCTGCGCGAGGCCCTGCTGGCCCCGGCGCCGCCGGCGAAATGCGAGATCGTGTGGGCCGCTCCCGACCGGGCTGCGCATCACGCAGGTGTGCTGGCCTGCCTGGACGCCATCGGTGCGGGCGAGGTTTACCAAGCGTGTGTGTGCACCCAGTTCACCGGGACGGCGACCGGCGATCCGCTGGACTTCTTCGCCGACGCGGTGGCCCGCACCTCGCCGGCGCGCGCAGCATTCATCGCCGGGGCGTGGGGCGCGGTGGCGTCCTTGTCGCCGGAGTTGTACCTGCGCCGCAGCGGCGACCAGGTGACATCGAGCCCGATCAAGGGCACGCTGCCGCTCTACGCCGACCCGGCGCGGCTCCGCGAGTCCGTCAAGGATGTTGCCGAGAACGTCATGATCGTCGACCTGGTACGCAATGACCTCGGCCGGGTGGCCGTGACGGGCACGGTCCGGGTGCCGGAGCTGTTGTCGGTACGCCCGGCGCCGGGGGTCTGGCACCTGGTGTCGACCGTGACCGCCGAGGTGCCCACCGAGCTGAGCATGCGCTCGCTACTGGAGGCCACCTTCCCGCCTGCCTCGGTGACGGGAACACCGAAACACCGTGCCCGCGAATTACTTTCGAGGTGGGAGCCGCGACGGCGGGGCGTGTACTGCGGCACCGTGGGACTGGCGTCTCCGCTGGCAGGCGCCGAGCTCAACGTCGCCATCCGCACCGTCGAGTTCGACGACGACGGCGGCGTCGTGCTCGGCGTGGGCGGCGGCATCACCGCAGACTCCGACCCGGCCGCCGAATGGGAGGAATGCCTGCACAAGGCGGCCCCGACGGTGGGCCTGGGTCAGCTCCGGGACCTGAGCACCGCGTCGTAGAGCGCTTTCCGCGACGGTGCCCCGGGATGCGTCGACACCACTTCCTGGCAGGCGTCCTTGACCCCGAGCCCCTTCTCGGTCAGGTCGATGACCCGCGCGACCAGGGTGTCGACGTCCACCGTCGGCACTGCCCCGGCGAGGACGACGGTGATCTCACCCAGCACCGGGCCCTGTGCCCAGTCGGCGAGCTCGGCCAGTGTCCCCCGCAGCACTTCCTCGTGGGTCTTGGTCAGCTCCCGGCACACGACCACCCGGCGGTCACCGCCGAGTTGTTCGGTCGCGTCACGCAGGCAGTCCGCCAGCCGACGCGGTGATTCGAAGAAGATGACGGTGCGCTGCTCGGCGGCCAGCGTGGTCAGCCAACTCCGGCGCGCCGATTCCTTGCGGGGGGCGAAGCCCTCGAAACAGAACCGATCCGACGCCAGCCCCGACACTGCCAGCGCGGTCGTCACCGCCGACGGCCCCGGCAGACACGTCACCGCGACGCCGGCCTCCACGCAGCCGGACACCAGCCGGTAGCCGGGGTCGCTGATCAGGGGCATCCCGGCATCGGAGACCACCAGCACCGTCGCCCCTGCCAACATGTCGTCGATGAGCACCGGCGCCCGCGTCCCCTCGTTCTGATCGAACAGGCTGACCACGCGGCCGGTGATGCGGACGTCCAGCGCCGAGGCCAGCGTCCGCACCCGGCGGGTGTCCTCGGCGGCGACGATGTCCGCAGTTGCCAACGCCTCGCGGAGGCGCGCGGACGCGTCATCGGGGCGGCCCAGCGGGGTGGCACCCAGCAACAGTCGGCCACCACTCATGACGCACAGCCTACGATCGATCCTGATGACCGCTCCTACCACCGTGGCACCGGAGCGTGCCGTACCCGTGATCAGCCCCGGCCCGCTTGTCCCCGTCCCCGATTTCGGGCCGATCGACCGTGCCAACGGGTGGATCATGACGGCGATCGTCACCGCGCTGGCGCTGGTGACGAGGTTTCTCAACCTGCAGTCGCCCACCGATGGCGGCACCCCGATCTTCGACGAGAAGCACTACGCGCCGCAGGCCTGGCAGGCGCTCAACAACGGCGGCGTCGAGGACAACCCCGGCTACGGCCTGGTGGTGCACCCGCCGCTGGGTAAGCAGCTGATCGCGGTCGGCGAGGCGATCTTCGGCTACAACGGCCTGGGCTGGCGATTCTCGGGTGCGCTGCTGGGCGTGATCATGGTCGCGGTGGTGGCCAGGACCGTGCGGCGGATCAGCCGATCCACCCTGATCGGCGGCATCGCCGGCGTGTTGCTGGTTGCCGAGAGCGTCTCGTTCGTGACGGCCCGTACTGCCCTGCTCGACGGCTTCCTGGTGTTCTTCGTCGTTGCGGCGTTCGGTGCGCTGATCGTCGACCGTGACCAGGTGCGGATGAGGATGCACAACGCGTTGCTCGACGGGCGCATCCACGAGACGCCCTGGGGGCCGCGACTGGGCGTGCGGTGGTGGCGGTTCGGCGCCGGGGTGCTGCTCGGTCTGGCGTGCGCCACCAAATGGTCCGGGTTGTACTTCGTGCTGTTCTTCGGGCTGATGTCGCTGGCGTTCGACGTGGCCGCGCGGCGCCAGTACCGGGTGCCGCGGCCGTGGTTCGGCACCGTCCGGCGCGATTTCGGCCCGACCGTCTATGCGATCGTCCTGATTCCGCTGTCGGTGTACCTGGGCAGTTACTGGGCCTGGTTCGCCTCGGAGACCGGTATCAATCGGCACGTGGCCGGCCAGGAGATCGGTGAGCGCGCGTGGTTCCAGCCACCCGATGCCATCCGGTCGCTGTGGTACTACACCGCCAAGGCGTACGACTTTCACTCCAGCTTGACCAACGCCGCGGGCAACCATCATCCGTGGGAGTCCAAACCGTGGACCTGGCCGATGTCGCTGCGGCCGGTGTTGTACGCGATCGATCAGGACAATGTGCCCGGCTGCGGCGCGCAGTCATGTGTGAAGGCCGTCATGCTGGTCGGCACACCCGCCATGTGGTGGCTGGCGGTTCCGGTGCTGCTCTACGCCGTATGGCGGACGTTCGTGCGCCGGGACTGGCGGTACGCCGTTGTGCTGGTGGGTTATACCGCGGGCTGGTTGCCGTGGTTCGCCGAGATCGACCGGCAGATGTATTTCTTCTATGCCAGCACCATGGCCCCGTTCCTGGTGATGGCGATCGCGTTGATCTGCGGCGACATCCTCTACAAACGCGGGCAGAACGCCGAGCGGCGCACCTTGGGTCTGCTGGTCGTCTGCTTTTACATCGCGGTGGTCCTGACCAACTTCGCGTGGCTGTTCCCGGTCCTGACCGGCCTGCCGATCTCTCAGGCCACCTGGAACATGCAGATCTGGCTGCCCAGCTGGCGTTGACGCCCTCTACCCAGGACCCTTCTCGGCGACGCTCTGGCGGAGGCACGCCAAGTCTGCGGATCTCGGGTCTGCGCCCGCTCCGAAGACACTGGGCTGCATCGAGAACGCCGTTACCCTTCAACGCCGTGGTTCGGTGCGCGATACCGCGCTGCGACCGGCCATGATCGATGCTGGATTTTCGAAACCTGCCACGCGGATCGTCGTCGGTGAAGGCGTTGGCACGGTGATCGTGGCGCTGGGCTGGTAACAGCACGAGGCAGGAGGGCACTCGTGGCGAGAGCAGTCACGAAACAACATCGATGTCTCGGAGGCACACACATTGCGGTCGACGGTCTACCGGGTGCGGGACGCCTTTGCTGTCCAGCGCCGGCGCGGCTTATAGCGGGTCGCGGGCGGCCGGGCATGACATGCAGCGCGGGCCGCCGCGGCCGGTGCCCAGCTCCGAGGCCGAGATGCGCAACACCTCGATGCCCGAATCTTCCAGGCGCGCATTGGTTTCGGTGTTCCGCTCGTAGGCGACCACCACCCCCGGTGCCAGTGCCAACGTATTGTTACCGTCGTCCCACTGTTCGCGTTCGGCGGTGACGGGATCCAGGCCGGTGTCGATGACGCGCAGCTTGCCGATCCCCATCGCGTCGGCGGCGGCCTCCACGAACGGTGCCGCGCTGTCGATCTTCACCCCGCCACTGGTGCGGTGAATGGTGAACGCCGACAACGAGTCCACGATGTTCGGGTACATCACCACGGCGTCGACGTCGACCATGGTGCACACGGTGTCCAGGTGCATCTGCGCGCGCTCCTGCGCAATCGGGATCGCCAGCACGGTATGGGCCAGGTCGTCGTCGAACAGGGTGCGCGCCAGCGCCTCCGCACCGGCCGGGGTGGTGCGCTCCCCCACGCCGACCGCCACCACCCCCGGGGCGAGCAACAGCACATCCCCGCCCTCCACCGGAGCCGACCGCGACTCGTAGGCGCGGCGGACTCCGCGGAACCGGGGGTGGTGCGCATAGATCAGATCGGTCAACGAGGTCTCGCGGATGCGGGCGGGCAACGCCAACGACGTGATCGCCACCCGGGGACCGATCCAGAACGA
>JBEVFK010000071.1:0-12606 GCA_040512325.1 Mycobacterium sp.
ACCGACGCCGGGTTGGCCGTGGGAGCCGTCTCGGCGAGTCGGTGCAGTTCCTCGATCGTGGTCGGCTCGGGCGCGCCGTCGGCCACGGCACCGGACTCGACGATCGGTTCGATGAACTCGGTCTCGGCGATCACGGCTTTCGCCTTGAGCAGTCCGATGCTGTGCGCCAGCACCTCGCCGCGCTGGTGGTAGTTCAGCATTCCGGCGACGGCGCCGCATTTGACCGCCGCGAGCATGGTGAGCACCGCATCCGGCGAGTTGCGCAGCATGATGCCCACCACGTCGCCGTGGCCCACGCCACGGGCCGCGAGGACCGCGGCATACCGGTTGACGGTGGCATTGGCTTGCGCATAACTCAGCGACTGGTCCTCGAAGCGGATGAAGGTCCGATTGCCGTACTTCTCGGCGCGATCCTGGAAAACCTTGCCGATGGACGTCTTCGACGTCGGCCGGGCGAGGAAGCCCGTCGTCACCCCCCGCAGGATCGCCGGTGCGTCAGCCAGCACCGCGGGGACCTGACTGGCGATGTCGGTGAACCCGACTGAGGATCTGGCTTCGGAACTGTTCTGCTCGGACACGCTTCGTCTCGCCCCTCGTCGTCAGCTGCTTCGATTCGCAGGTCAGCCTAATCGCGAGGGGCAATGGGTGTTGTCAGCTGGGTTCGCACAGGTCGAGTGCCACCTCTACCTGCTGCGCGACGACCAGCCGGTCCAATGCCGCGGATCCGACGTAACCGGTCTCCACCAGTCCCGCCAGCCACGCCCGCAGCCCGTCATAGTGCCCGATCGGGTCGAGCAGCACCACGGGTTTGGCGTGCATACCCAGATACCCCGCGGTCCATGTCTCGAAGAGTTCCTCGAGGGTGCCGATGCCTCCGGGCAGCGTGATGAAAGCATCCGCCCGGTCTTCCATGATCTGTTTGCGCTGACGCATGGTGTCGGTGACGATCAGTTCGTCGGCCTCGACATCGGCCAGCTCCCGGTGGACCAGCGCTTTGGGGATGACGCCGACGGTCTTGCCGCCGTGTGCCCGCGCCCCGGAAGCCACCGCGCCCATCGCTGAGACGTTGCCGCCGCCCGACACCAACGTCCAGCCACGATCGGCGATCGCTTTGCCGAGATCGGTGGCCAGCTTCAGCAATTGCGGATGCGTGGGCCCGGATGCGCAGTACACGCACACCGCCCACGCACCATCGGCTTCTCGATCAGGCTGCACCCGAGGAAGGTAACGGGTGTGGGCCCGATCAATCCACCACCGCCGGGTGAACGGTCCCCATAGACTCCGGCGGCGTCGATCACCGCCGCTGCCGAGGCGCTGCGTATCGGTGACATGAGCCGCGCCGAACAGTTGGCCCGCGACGCGGTGGCCCGCAGTGACGATCTCGAGTGCCGGTTGGTCCTGGCGCAGGCTCTGGCCTGGCAGGGCCGGGGCCGCGACGCCGAGGACGTCCTGGCGGGCAGCGAAAGCGGAGAACTGTTCGAGACCGACCTGCTGGCGGTGGCGCTGCCGAGGGCCGCCAACCAGTTCTGGATGCTCAGCGAGCCCGAGCGTGCGACGGCGTATCTGCGCAAGGTGCGTAACCGGGTTGCCGAATCGACGGGCAGGACCATCCCGGCACGGCACCCAGTCCGCCCTGTTCGCCCCGGAGCCCAGGCTGTCCCGGACGTGGCAACTGGCCGCGGGCAACGCCCGCACGGTGCGGTGGCCGCGGCCCGCCACGCGGCTCAGATGGCGTAGCGATCGGGTCAGACCGCGGTGGCGGTCCTGGTCTGGCAGGACGCGGTCCGACTCGGCGACAAGCACGCCGCCGGTCCGCTGCAGCGGCTCAGGGCCGAGCTGATCAGCGGCTCAGATACGCGCGCAGGATGTCGACGGCCTGGGTGATCTGCCCGACGTGTACCCGTTCATCGCGTTTGTGGGCCAGGTTCGGATCACCCGGCCCATAGTTGACCGCAGGGATGCCCAGCGCCGCGAAGCGGGACACGTCGGTCCAGCCGTACTTGGCGCGCACCTGCCCGCCGGCAGCGGCCACCAGTGCGGCTGCCGCCGGGTGGTTCAACCCGGGCAGTGCACCGGCGGCGGCATCGGTCTGCTCGAGGGTGACGTCGAGGCCGTCGAAGACCTCACGAACGTGGGCCAGGGCCTGTTCCGGGGTGCGGTCGGGCGCGAAGCGGAAGTTCACCGTCACCGACGCGGCGTCAGGGATGACGTTGCCCGCCACTCCCCCTTCGACCCGCACCGCCGAAAGCCCTTCGCGATAGACGCAGCCGTCGATGTCCACGCTGCGCGCCTCATAGGCGGCGAGCCGGCCCAGCACGTCGGCGAGCTTGTGAATAGCGTTGTCGCCCAACCAGGATCGAGCCGAGTGGGCGCGGGTCCCGGCGGCGCTGAGCACTACCCGCAGGGTGCCCTGACAACCTGCCTCGATGAGTCCGTCGGTGGGTTCGCCGAGGATCGCGACGTCGGCCTGCAGCCAGTCCGGCAGCTCCCGTTCGATGCGGCCCAGCCCGTTGGCCGCGGCCTCGATTTCTTCGCAGTCGTAGAACACCAGCGTCAGGTCGTGTGCGGGTTCGGTGACACACGCCGCGAGGTGCAGGAACACCGCGTCGCCGGACTTCATGTCGACGGTGCCGCAGCCGTGCAGGATCTCCCCGTCCCGGCGCGAGGGGACGTTGTCGGCGGCGGGGACGGTGTCGAGATGTCCGGCAAGTAGCACCCGGGACGGCAGTCCGCGGTTGGTCCGGGCCAAGACGGCATTGCCGTTGCGGATGATCTCGAAGCCGGTGGTCTGGCCGCGCAGGGCGTTCTCGACTTCGTCGGCGATGCGGCTCTCGTGGCGCGACTCGCTGGGGATGTCGACCAACGCTGCCGTCAGCTCGATCGGGTCACCACGTAGGTCCAGCACAAGAGACCACGGTAGTCGTTACCTGGATCCAGTACGGTGGTGCACCGTGACTGGAGCTTCGGGTATTGGGTTGGCCACGCTGTCCGCTGACGGAACTGTTCTCGACACGTGGTTCCCGGCACCGGAACTGGGTGAGGTCGAGGTTGCCGGCACCAGTCGCCTGTCGGTGGCCGAGGCCACCGCGGAGCTGGCCGCGCTGACCGGCCGCGATGAGGATCGCGACGTCGAGACGGTGCTGGTGAGTACGACCATCAGCTCATTGGACGACGCGCCCGCCGACGCCTACGACGTCTACCTCCGTCTTCATCTGCTCTCCCACCGTCTGGTGGTCCCGCACGGGTTGAACACGACCGGGTTCTTCGGTCTGCTGGCCAACGTGGTGTGGACCAACCACGGCCCGTGCGCGGTCGAGGGCTTCGAGTACGTGCGGGCCCGCCTGCGCAGGCGTGGTCCGGTGACGGTGTTCGGTGTCGACAAGTTCCCGCGGATGGTGGACTACGTGGTGCCGACCGGGGTGCGGGTTGCCGACGCCGACCGGGTGCGTCTCGGTGCGCATCTGGCTGCCGGGACGACGGTGATGCACGAGGGTTTTGTGAACTTCAATGCCGGCACGCTCGGCTCGTCGATGGTCGAAGGCCGCATCTCCGCAGGCGTCGTGGTGGACGACGGCTCCGATATCGGCGGCGGTGCCTCCATCATGGGCACCCTGTCCGGTGGCGGCAGTGAGGTGATCTCGGTGGGCAAGCGCTGCCTGCTGGGCGCCAACGCCGGCCTGGGCATCTCACTGGGCGACGACTGCGTCATCGAGGCGGGTCTGTACGTCACCGCGGGCACCAAGGTGACGGTGGACGGCCAGCCGGTGAAGGCCCGCGAGCTCTCCGGTGCCAACAACCTGCTGTTCCGCCGCAATTCGTTGACCGGCGCGGTCGAGGTGGTGGCCCGCGACGGCCACGGCATCACCCTCAACGAGGCCCTACACGCCAACTGACAACTCCGCGCGACCGTGCGTGTCCCCGCCGGACGCGCCGGGCGGATCTCGTTGTTTGCGCACGCTCGCGCTCAGTACTACTGCCCCGACAGCACGCAGAATTCGTTGCCTTCGGGATCGGCGAGTACCACCCACGACTGCTCACCCTGGCCGACGTCGGCATGCCGGGCGCCCAGCTCGACCAGACGATCCACCTCGGCCTGTTGCTCGTCGGGGCTGTCGGGGCTGAAATCGACGTGCAGCCGGTTCTTGACGTTCTTGCCTTCGGGCACCGGCACGAACAGCCAGGTCGGCCCGCCGTCTGGTGGGGTCAACTGGACGTCGCCGTCCTCGGTGACCTCCGACGGCCAGCCCAGCACCTCGGCCCACCAGTGGCCCAGGCTGTGGGGGTCGGTGGCATCGATACACAGTTCGGTGAAACGCAGGCTCACTTCATCAGCTCCTTCTTGAGCACCTTGCCCATCGCGTTGCGCGGCAACGCGTCGACGATGCGCACCTCCCGCGGCCGCTTGTGGGCCGAAAGCTGTTCTCCGACAAAGGCGATCAGGTCATCCGGGGCAGCGTCCCCGACGACGAAGGCGACGATCCGCTGTCCCAGGTCATCGTCGGGAATCCCGACGACGGCGACTTCCTGCACCCCGGGATACCCCAACAGCGCCGTCTCGATCTCGCCCGCACCGATCCGGTAACCGCCGGACTTGATCAGATCCACCGATTCCCGGCCGACGATGCGATGCATGCCGCCGGCGTCGATCACCGCCACGTCCCCGGTGCGGTACCACCCCTGGGCGTCGAGCACCTCGGCGGTCGCTTCCGGGCGATTGAGGTACCCGTCGAACATCATCGGACCCCGAAGAAGAAGGTGCCCAATGGTTTCCCCGTCATGGGGGACGTCGGCGCCGGCGTCGTCGACCAGCCGGGACTGCACCCCGGCGATCGGCAACCCCACCCAGCCGGGTCGCCGTTCCCCGTCGGCCAGGGTGCTCAGCATGATCAACGCCTCGGTGCTGCCGTAGCGCTCCACCGGGGCGTGGCCGGTCAGTTCGGCCAGCTGGGAGAACACCGGCACCGGCAGCGGCGCACTACCCGACACGAGCAGTCGGGCCGTCGACAGCGCCCGCGCCGAGTCCGGGTCACCGGCCACCCGCGACCACACGGTCGGCACCCCGAAGAACAGCGTGCCGCCGGCTCGCGCGGCCTGTGCGTAGAGCTCCGCTGTCGGTTTACCGGTGTGCACAAACGGATTTCCGATCCGCAGTGAACCCAGCAGTCCGAGCACCAATCCGTGCACATGGAACAGCGGCAGTCCGTGCACCAGCACGTCCTCGGAGGTCCACTGCCAGGCAGCGGCCAGCGCGTCGATGTCCGCGGCGACGGCGCCCCGGCTCGTCTGCACGCCTTTGGGCGCCCCGGTGGTGCCCGAGGTGTACATGATGTACGCCGGTGAATCCGGGTGGGGCTCCTGATAACGGTGCCAGGACCGGGCGTGCAGACGCACTGGGATGTGCGGCAGCCCGCCGGTGTCATCCGGCAGTTCGCCGAGCCAGGCCTGCGCCCCCGAGTCGGTCAGGATGTGCGCCCGCTCGGCGACGCCGACGTCGGGCGGGATCGGCACGAACGGGACACCGGCGATCAGGCAGCCGACGACGGCGAGCACGGTCGTCGGGGAGGCGGTGGCGAGCACCGCCACCCGAGAGGCGACGGCGGCCCGCTCGGCCACCGACGTCGCGGCGCCCACCAGGTCGCTGCGACTCAGCGTGGTACCGCCGATGGTGACGGCGTTGGGGATGTCGGCACCGGCGGCCACGGCCGCGGGGTTGAGGGAGGCCAGGAGCACGAACGTGACGGTACCCGGCGATAATGACCCGATGAATCACATCCAGCGCACCGGCTCCCGCGAGGTGTACCGGAATCCCTGGATGACGCTGCGCGAAGACGCGATTCGTCGTCCCGACGGCAGCGCCGGGATCTACGCCGTGGTCGACAAGCCCACGTACGCGCTGGTGATCGCCCAGCGGGGGGACCAGTTCTGTCTCGTGGAGCAGTTCCGCTATCCGCTCGGGTTGCGCTGCTGGGAGTTCCCGCAGGGCACGGCACCCGGGCTCGCCGAGACGGAGGTGAGCGCGCTGGCCGCCCGGGAACTGCGCGAGGAGACCGGTCTGCGGGCCGAGGTCCTGACCCCGCTCGGCATGCTCGACGTGGCTCCGGGCATGAGTAGTCAGCGGGGTCGGGTCTTCCTGGCCACCGACCTGACCGAAGGCGAGCCGGAGCTCGAGCACGAAGAACAGGACCTGCGCAGCGCCTGGTTCGGCCGCGACCAGATCGAGAAGATGATGCGCTCCGGTGAGATCACCGACGCCCAGTCCCTCGCTGCGTGGACACTGCTGATGCTGCACGAACGCACACTCGCTGCTCGGCCGAGTTGACGTGGCGGTCAGACACGGATTCCGCCGAAATCGTAGTCTGGCTGCCACCTCGACTCCCGGTGACGCCGCACAGCACGTAATACGGCGGTGACTTGCACGAGAAGTTCGTGAAACGCGTTGCCCCAAAGATTGGGCGATGTCACTGGCGAAGATCATCACCGACGGGCGAGCCGCCGAGCGGCCGGTCGACGACATCCCACCACTGAAGCGGCTTCTGCCGCTGGCGGTGCAACACGTGCTGGCGATGTACGCCGGTGCGGTGGCGGTACCGCTGATCGTCGGCGGTGCCATGGTCGCCGCCGGGCAGTTGCAGCAGTCCGACATCGTGCACCTGATCATGGCCGACCTGTTCGTGGCCGGGATCGCGACCATCATCCAGGCGGTCGGGTTCTGGCGATTCGGGGTGCGCCTGCCGCTGATGCAGGGCGTGACGTTCGCGGCGGTGGGCCCGATGATCACCATCGGGTCCAACCACGGCATCACGGCGATCTACGGGTCGGTGATCGCGTGCGGGCTGTTCATGATCCTGCTGGCGCCGGTCTTCGGCCGGCTGATCCGGTTCTTCCCGCCGCTGGTCACCGGCACCATCATCCTGATCATCGGGGTGTCGCTGATGCGGGTGGCCGCCGGCTGGTTCGGCGGCGGCACCGGCCCGAACTTCGGGGATCCCAAGGCGATCGGGATGGGATTCTTCACCCTGCTGGTGATCATCCTGATCGAGCGCTTCGCCCCGGAGAGCCTGCGCCGCGTCTCGATTCTGCTGGGACTGCTGATCGGCACGCTGGTGGCGGTGCCGCTGGGGATGACCGACTGGAGCCATATGGGCGAGTACGACTGGGTGGGGTTCGTGACGCCCTTCCAGTTCGGGCTGCCCAGCTTCCAGGTCAGCTCGATCATCGCCCTGCTGATCGTGGCGATCGTGATCATGACCGAGACCACCGGTGACATCGTGGCCGTCGGGGAGATCGTCGACGAGAAGATCACGCCGGGACGCCTCGCCGACGGACTGCGCGCCGACGGCCTCGGCACCATGCTCGGCGGCATCTTCAACACGTTCCCCTACACCGCATTCGCGCAGAACGTCGGTCTGGTCGCGATCACCGGGGTGCGCACCCGGCACGTAGCCACGGTCGCCGGCCTCATCCTCGTCATGCTGGGACTGCTGCCGAAGGTGGCCGCCGTGGTCGAGGGCATCCCGCTACCGGTGCTCGGCGGCGCCGGTGTCGCGCTGTTCGGCATGGTGGCCGCCAGCGGTGTCCGGACGCTGACGAAGGTGAAGTTCAACAACACCAACATCCTGGTGGTCGCGATCTCGATCGGCGTCGCGATGCTGACCGAGGCCAAGCTGTACTACACCAACCGAACGCTGGGCGATGCCCCGGTCAACGTCGCTCTCGACCTCTACAGCAAGTTCCCGGACTGGTTCCAGACGATCTTCCACTCGGGGATCTCGGCCGGCGCGCTCACCGCAATCGTATTGAACCTGTTGTTGCGCAACAGAGATGACGACGAGGACGACGGCTCCGATCTGGCCGCGTTCGACGCGCCCCGCGGGGCGCTGCCGGATCCGTTGGATGCCCTGCGCGCCGCGGATCCGTCGACGCCACCGGAGCGGCTCCGCGTGTTGGCCGAGCAGCGACCGGAACTGCACACCATCATCGTCACGAACCCGTCGACCGACCGCGAGACGTGCGAGTGGATCAAGGAGCAGGGCAATCCCCAGGTCGCGACCGTCTACCAGAAGTGGGACGACGTGACCGAGGGCCGATTCTCCAAGCGCGGCAAGGACTGACGCGCTACCTTCCGTAGCGACGCGGACGCGTCGACGAGAGGAGCGCGGTTATGCCGAGCAATCGCACCATCATCGATATCTCGGTGCCGCTGCAGGCCGGAATCGCCTCGGACCCACCGGGTCTGCTTCCCGAGATCACCTACTACGACCACTCCCAGACCGTCGATGACCTGCTCGCGTTCTTCCCCGGCGCCACCCGCGACGATCTGCCCGACGGCGAAGGGTGGGCCATCGAATGGGTGAAGATCTCCACGCACAACGGCACCCATCTCGATGCCCCGTACCACTATTCGGCGACCATGGACGGCGGCGCCCGCGCCATCACCATCGATGAAGTGCCCCTGGAATGGTGCTTCCAGCAGGGCGTGAAGCTCGACTTCCGGCACTTCCCGGCCGGTTACGTGGCCACCGCCGAGGATGTGCAGACCGAGCTGGACCGCATCGGCCACGAGCTCTCCCCCCTCGATATCGTCGTGGTCAACACCGCAGCCGGAGCCCGCTACGGGCATTCGGATTACGTGGCGGCCGGTTGCGGCATGGGCCGCGACGCCACCCTCTACCTCCTCGACCGCGGGGTGCGGCTGACGGGCACGGACGCCTGGAGCTGGGACGCGCCGTTCAGCTACACCGCGCAGCGCTATGCGGCCGACGGGGATGCGTCGATCATCTGGGAAGGCCACCGCGCCGGACGCGACGTCGGCTACTGCCACATCGAGAAACTGCACAACCTGGAGGCGCTGCCGCCGTCGGGGTTCGAGATCTCGTGTTTTCCGGTGAAGATCCACGCCGCATCGGCCGGCTGGACGCGCGCTGTGGCCCTGCTGCAGCAGTAACGCGCAATCTCGCACACGCGCGGGCTCCCGACTACAGCAACGCCGATGCAACCCTCCGGCATCGACTGCATAACGACTTACACCGCCGTCGACTCGGAGTCGAGTCCGGCGGGAACGCCCCATTACCGTGGTGTTTCGAGTACCGAGCACACAAAGGAAGATTATGGCCGTCCGTCGTCTGCGCGCTGCGTGGTGCGCACTGGCCATGACCGTCGGCCTGGTGCTGGCCATGGGTGCGTCGGTGATCACCGCCCAGGCCGCGGGCCAACAGTGGTCGGGGCGCTACACCGTCGTCACCTACGCGTCGCAGAAAGCCGGCACCAGCGTCGCCTCCCGCCAGGCCGAGCCGGATTTCAGCGCACAGTTCCTCTACGCGACCAGTTGCTCCTCACGCTGCGTCGCCACCGTCGTCGACGGTCCGAAACCCAGTAATCCCACCATTCCCCAGCCGCAGCGCTACCTCTGGGACGGGACCCAGTGGGCGATGACCTACGACTGGCAGTGGGAGTGCTACCTGGGCGACAGTGCGCCCCGGGTGTTCAGCCCCGCCCAATCCTGGTCCTTCTACGTCCCGCAATCGGATGGCTCGCTGCAGGGCACCTGGCACACCGATATCCTCAGCGGCCCCTGTCGCGGCAACGTGATCATGCCCATAGCCGCGTTCCCGGGGTAAAGCCGCGTTCCCGGGGTGACTCAGCCGGCCAGCTCGGACACCTGGTCGGCGATCAGTTCGGGTTCGGTGAGCGGGATCATGTGCCCCGAAGCCTGCGCTGGGACGTACACCGCACCAGCGTAGTTTTCGACGGTAATACGGTGTCCACGAAGAAGATTCGCCCGATTCTTCTTGTCGAAACGACGCGTCAGTTGCCCGGAGAGCACTCGTATCGGGACGGCGCCGAGTTCCGCCGGCTGATCACGGAGCCACTCCAATTCTGCTATGGCGACCCGCATCTCGGCGGCAAAAGCCTGCAACGACTTCTGGGTGGCGATGGCCTCGACCATGGCTTGGCGCAGCGGTGAGCGCCGCCGCAGCACCAGCCGTGGCAACGGGACAACCCGGGCAAACAGGGCCAACACGGACATCACCGCCGCCACCACAGCGAAGTTCAGCCGCGCGCCCGCCTGGTAGAACAGCACATCGTTCTCGTCGCTCTGGTCCGCCAGCACCAGCCCGGCGATATCACCGCACCCGGCTGCCAGCCGCCGGGCGGCGGCCACCCGCACGATCGGGCCGCCCCAACTGTGCCCGACGAGGATCACCTGCCGGTGCGGGAACGCCTCGATCACGGTGACCAGGTCGTCGGCCAGGTTGCTCAGCGTCCGGGGCAGATCGGTGGGGTCACTGCCGCCGAGTCCCGCGCGGTCGTAGGCCACCACCCGAAAACGCTGACTCAGCAGGCGGTGCACCGGCAGCCAGTACAGTCCGCTGACTCCCAGACCGGCCTCGAGAATCACCAGGGTGTCGCTGTCGGGGCCCGCCACCATGGCGCGGAGCCGGCGGCCGTCGCGCGTCGGGATCAGCACGTCCTCGCCCAACGTGCCGATCTGGGGCGAGGACGTCACGCACCCACCGTAGCGATCGCCGTCGTCCGACGGTCAGGTACCGGGCGTCGGTATCCGAGGGCCGTAGGCGCTCAGCCTCGGCGCTCGGCCAGCGCCCGCAGGAAGAAGGTCAGGTTCGCCGGCCGTTCAGCCAGGCGACGCACGAAGTAGCCGTACCATTCGGTGCCGAACGGCACGTACACCCGCACGTGATTGCCCTCGCCGACCAGCCGTCGTTGTTCGGCATCGCGAATGCCGTAGAGCATCTGATACTCGAAATCGTCTACCCCACGGCCGGATTCGCGAACCAATCCAGGTACGGCGGCGATGATCTCGGGATCGTGCGAGGCCACCATCGGATAGCCGCGGCCGTCCATCAGGATCCGCAGACACGTCAGATAGGAGTCGGTCACGTCGTCGGCGTCGCGGAAGGCCACCGAGGCCGGTTCGTCGTATGCGCCCTTACACAACCGGATCCGGGCTCCCGACGCCGCGAACTCCGCGCAGTCCGCTCGCGTCCGCCGCAGGTACGCCTGCAGCACTGTGCCCAGCCAGTCGAACTCCACCCGCAGGTCCCGGACGATACCCAGGGTCGAGTCGGTGGTGGTGTGGTCTTCGGCGTCGACGGTGACCCAGGCCCCGACTTCGTGGGCCTTGACGCAGATGGTGTGCGCGTTCTCCAGCGCGATCTTGGCGCCGTCCTTGGGCAGTGCCTGACCCAGCGCCGACAGTTTCAGTGACACCTCCAGCGGCTTGGGTGCGGTCACGGTGTCACCGCGGTTGCCCAGCGCGTCGAGCAGGGCGAGGTAGGCCTGCACCGTCGCCTCGGCCGACTCGACGTCGGTCACGTCTTCGCCGAGGTAGTCGACGCTGATGAAGCGATCCGATTCCCGCAGTGCGCCAACCGAATCAAGTGCCTGCTCCACTGTCTCACCCGGGACGAACCGGTTCACCACCTTGCGGGTGGCCGGTAGCCGCTCCGCGGTGTGCTGCAGCCGTTCTGAGCGGCTGGCGGCGAGGATCACCGGACGGGCCACGCGTGCGAACAACCCGGACATGACTCAGGCCTCCATGTGGGGATAGGTGTGCTGGGTCGGCGGAACGAAGGTCTCTTTGATCGACCGTGCGGAGGTCCACCGCAGGAGGTTCTGCGGCGAACCGGCCTTGTCGTTGGTACCGGAGGCGCGGGATCCGCCGAAGGGCTGCTGGCCCACCACGGCGCCGGTCGGTTTGTCGTTGACGTAGAAGTTGCCCGCGGCATAACGCAACCGGTTCGCCGCGGCCAGCACGGCGGCGCGGTCGTCGGCGATCACCGCACCCGTCAACCCGTACTGCGACCCGCGGTCCACCACTGACAGGATGTCGTCGTACTGCTCGTCGGGGTAGACGTGGACGCTCAGGATCGGGCCGAAGTACTCCTTCGAGAACGACTCGTCGGTGGGATCGTCGGACAGCAGCACGGTGGGACGCACGAAATAGCCTTCGGCGTCGTCGTATTCACCACCGACCGCGATGGTGACCCCCGCCGCGCCCTTCGCACGCTCGATGGCGTTGACGTTCTTGGTGAAGGAGCGTTCGTCGATCAGCGCGCCGCCGTAGTTGGACAGGTCCGCCACGTCGCCGTAGGCGAGCTTGCCGGTGGCGTCGAGGAAGTCGTCGCCCATCTGCTGCCACACCGACCGCGGAACGAACGCCCGGGAGGCCGCCGAGCACTTCTGGCCCTGATAGTCGAAGGCTCCCCGAATGAGGGCGGTGCGCAACACCTCTGGACGCGCCGAGGAGTGTGCGACGACGAAGTCCTTGCCGCCGGTCTCGCCGACGAGCCGCGGGTAGGTGTCGTAGCGCTCGACACCTGCGCCGACCTCGCGCCACAGGTGCTGGAACGTCGCGGTCGACCCGGTGAAGTGGATGCCGGCAAGCCGGGGGTCGGCGAGCACCACCTCGGACACGGCGAAACCGTCGCCGGTGACCAGGTTGATCACCCCGGCCGGCAGGCCCGCGGTCTCGAGCAGCCGCATGGTGAGGTGCGCCGCGAGCTGCTGGGTCGGGCTGGGCTTCCACAGCACGGTGTTGCCCATCAGGGCCGGTGCGGTCGGCAAGTTCCCCGCGATCGCGGTGAA
>JBEVFK010000072.1:0-43824 GCA_040512325.1 Mycobacterium sp.
GTCGGGACCAAAGACGCCGCGGTGGTGACGTCGTTGAAGGACGCCGGTGGGCTGTTCCTGGGTAAGACGAACGCGCCGGAGTTCGGCTATTACGGCGGCACCGACAGCCACCTCTACGGCCCCACTCACAACCCGTGGAAGCCCGGCCACACCGCGGGCGGGTCCAGCGGCGGCGCTGCCGCGGCGGTGGCCGCGGGTCTGGGTCCGCTGGCCGAAGGCGCGGACGGCGCGGGCTCGGTGCGGATCCCCGCCGCCATGTGCGGCGTCGTCGGCTTCAAACCGTCGCTGGGCCGCATCCCGCACACCCTGCTCGACGGGCGCCATTACACCCACATCTTCCACGGCCCGATCACCCGCACCGTCGCCGATGCGGCACTGATGTTCTCGGTGATGTGCGGCCCGTCGGACACCGATCCGATGAGCGTTCCCGCCGACGGTGTCGCCTATGCGAACGCAGGAGACGGTGACGTCACCGGCTGGCGGGTGGCGTGGTCACCGGATCTGGGTCTCGGTCACGTGGATCCCGAAGTGGTCGCGGTGTGCGCCGAGGCGGTCCGCGCGTTCGAATCCCTGGGGGCCACGGTGGAGGAAGCGACACCTGATTGGGGCAACCCCGAGGAGGCCATGTGGAAGGGGCTGTGGGTTCCCGGCTATTCGTGTGAATACGACGTGCTGGACTGGAAGACGATGTCCGGCCAGGTGGACGACAACCTCATCGAGATCTTCGCCCAGGCCGAGACACTGACCGCTGTCGAGATCGGCCGGGCCGAGGCGTTCCGCGGCCGGATGTGGGACACCTTCACCGACTTCATGCACACCTACGACATCCTGGTCAGCCCCACGTTGGCCTCCCCGACGTTCCCGCTGGACCGGTTCGCCCCCGAGTGGCTCGACGGCACGTCACTGCAGCGTCAGCTGCTCGGGTGGTTGCTCACCTATCCGTTCAACATGACCACCACCCCGGCCATCACCGTGCCGGCGGGCTTCACCAGCGACGGTCGGCCCGTGGGTCTGCAGATCGCGGGCCGGCACCGCGCCGACGCGATGGTGTTGCGGGCCGCGGCGAACTACGAAGCCGCGCGGCCGTGGGGTGAGGTCAAGCCGGGGTTGTAGTCGGGCACGTGCAGGCAGCAGTCGATGGCGATCCGCGCGGCCTGGACCCGGTTGTGCACGCCGAGTTTGCGGAAGATCGATACGGCGTGGGTGGTCACCGTGCGTACCGACACCGAATCGCGCTGGGAGATTTCGGCATTGGTGTACCCCGCGGCGATCGCAACCAAGATGTCGAGCTCCCGCGGTGTCAGTCCCAACCGGGATCGGCGACTCACCACGGCGGCAACCGTGGCCGCATGCGGGATCACCGAGTCCAGCGCGAGCAGACCGTGGGGGGTTACGCGCGCCGGCGCGACATCGAGGTAGAGCACCCCGACGACCTGTCCGGCGTCGGACATCAGTGAGCGGGTGAGTGCTCCGCGGATCCGGCCGGGACCCCGCCCGACGATCGACGCCGCGACCCGGGCGGGAAGGTTCCACGCCCCCACGATCAGGTGTCGCCCGGCGGCATCGACGGCGGTCAGCAAGCCGGCGTCGGCGACTCCGGAGAGCTGCAGCAATTCCAGGAGCGCCTCGGCCCGTCGCTCCGGTGCCGGTGACAGCAGCCGGTCGGCCACGCCGGCCAGGCCTCCACGCCCCGGGCCTGTCGAAGCTGTTGCGGTGTCGACGAGTTCCATCGCACCGACATTCGCGGTAGACCATTTCTGGTGGTTCACGCCAACCGGTACCGGCCCGTTACGAGCGGTAACGGAATCATTTCCGCCGGGACGGCTGCGCTGTCGGCGCCCGGCCCTACAGTGGCGGTGTGTTCGTAGACGGTGACCGGGTGCTCTACAGCGCCTCCGACCTCGCCGCCGCGGCACGCTGCGAGTACGCGCTGCTGCGGGCGTTCGACGCCAAGCTGGGCTGGGGCCCCCGGGTCGATTCCGAGGACCAACTGTTGGCCCGCACCGCCGCACTCGGTGACGAACACGAACACCGGCGCCTAGACGAGCTGCGACAACGCTTCGGCGACGAGATCACCGTGATCGGCAGACCCGCCTACACCGGCGACGGGCTCGCCGCCGCCGCGACGGCGACCATTCGGGCCATCACCGAGCAGGCGCCCGTGGTGTACCAGGCGGCCATGTTCGACGGCCGGTTCCTCGGCTTCGCCGACTTCCTGATCCTCGAAGACGGCCGCTACCGGGTCGCGGACACCAAGCTGGCGCTCTCGGCCAAGGTCGAAGCCCTGCTGCAGCTGGCGGCCTATGCCGACACCCTGGCCCGCGCAGGCGTGCCGGTGCACAACGAAGCCGAGCTGATCCTGGGTAACGGCACCGCGGTCCGCTATCAACTCGACGAGATCATCCCCGTGTACCTGCCGCGGCGCCGCGAGCTGCAGCAGTTGCTGGACGTCCATTTCGCCGCCGGCCAACCGGTCCGGTGGGAGGACGACGGGGTGCGCGCCTGCTTCCGCTGCCCCGAATGTGCGGTGAAGGTCCGCGAACACGACGACCTGCTGCTGGTGGCCGGGATGCGGGTCAGCCAGCGGGCCCGGTTCCTCGACGCGGGCATCACCACCGTGACGCAGCTGGCCACCCACACCGCGGCGGTACCCGAGCTGTCCCAGCGCACCGTCACCGCGCTCAGCGCGCAGGCCCGGCTGCAGATCGCGCCGCGCGTCGACGGCAAGCCGCCGTACGAGGTGGCCGACGCACAACCGTTGATGGTGCTGCCCAATCCGGACAAAGGGGACCTGTTCTTCGATTTCGAGGGCGATCCGCTGTGGACGGCCGACGGGGTCGACTGGGGTCTGGAGTACCTCTTCGGGGTGCTCGACTGCGCCGATGAGTTCACCCCGCTGTGGGCGCATGACAGGGCCGCCGAACGTACAGCGCTGCAGGATTTCCTCAAGCTGGTCCGCAAGCGCCGCAAACGATTTCCGAACATGCACATCTACCACTACGCCGCCTACGAGAAGACCGCGCTGCTGCGCCTTGCCGGTCGGCACGGTGTCGGCGAGGACGAGGTGGACGACCTGCTGCGCAACGGCGTGCTGGTGGACCTGTTCCCGTTGGTGCGCAAGAGCATTCGGGTGGGCACCGAGAACTACAGCATCAAGAGCCTGGAGCCGCTCTACATGGGCACCGAGCTGCGCACCGGCGAAGTCACCACCGCCACCGCGTCCATCACCGAGTATGCCCACTTCTGCGAATTGCGCGACGAGGGACGTGACGACGATGCGGCGGTGCTGCTCAAGGAGATCGGCGAATACAACCGCTATGACTGCCGGTCCACCCGGAAGCTGCGCGACTGGCTGGTGAACCGGGCCATCGAATCCGGTGTCCCCCCGCTGGGCGCCCAACCGGTGGCCGACGGCGGATCGGTGGTCGAAGACGATGAACTGGCCCGGCGGCTCGCCAGATTCGTCGGTGACGACCCGAGTGCCCGCCGGGCCGAACAGTCGGCGGTGGCGTTGCTCGCCGCCGCGCGCGGGTATCACCGCCGCGAAGACAAACCGTTCTGGTGGGCGCATTTCGACCGGCTGAACAACCCAGTGGACGAATGGGGTGACCAGACCGGCGTTTTCCTGGCCGAGGACGCCACCGTCATCACCGACTGGCACACCCCGCCGAAAGCCCGCAAGCCGCAGCGCCGGGTACAACTGACCGGCACGCTGGCCACCGGCGAACTCGGCGGGGACATGTATGCGCTCTACGCGCCGCCGTCGCCCGCCGGTCTCACCGACGACACCGAACGCCGGGGGTGCGGCAACGTCACGGTGGTGGAGTGTGACGATCCCGCCGCCCCCTCCGTCGTCGTGGTGCGGGAGCGAGAACCCAAGGAAGGCGGCGTGTTTCACCAGGTACCCTTCGCCCTCGCACCGGGCGCGCCCATCGCCACCAAGGCGCTACGCGAATCCATCGACGCCACCGCCGCCCAGATCGCGGCCGGACTGCCGAAGCTACCCGCCACCGCAATCGTCGACCTCTTGCTGCGCAGGCCGCCCCGTACCCGCAGCGGCACGCCGCTGCCGCACGGTGGCGAGCCCGCCGACGACATCACCCGCGCGCTGCTGGACCTGGACTCGTCGTACCTGGCTGTGCACGGTCCGCCGGGCACCGGAAAAACCCACACGGCGGCCGCGGTCATCGCCCATCTGGTCACCGGACGCCGTTGGCGCGTCGGGGTGGTGGCGCAGTCACATGCGGTGGTGGAGAACCTGTTCCGTGGTTTGATCGACGCGGGGGTGGACGCGGACGTGATCGCCAAGAAGGACACCCGCAGCGTCGGCGCACCCTGGCAGGACATCGACGCCAAGAGCTACCCCGCCTTTGTCGCCGACCGGCCCGGGTGCGTGATCGGCGGCACCAGTTGGGATTTCGCCAACGCCACCCGGGTGCTGCCCGGCAGCCTGGACCTGCTGGTGGTCGAAGAAGCCGGTCAGTTCAGTCTGGCCAACACCATCGCCGTGGCGCCGGCTGCGCGCAACCTGTTGCTCCTGGGCGATCCGCAGCAACTCCCCCAGGTCAGCCAGGGCACCCACCCCGAACCGGTGGACACCTCGGCCCTGGGCTGGTTGGTCGACGGACAACACACCCTCTCCGATGAACTCGGCTATTTCCTGGACCGGTCATGGCGAATGCATCCGCGGGTGTGCGACGCGGTGTCGCGGCTGTCCTACGACCGGCGACTCACCTCGGTCGAGGAGGTCACCGCCCGGCGCAGCCTGTCCGGTGTCGACCCCGGGGTGCGCGTATTGACCGTGGACCATGACGGCAATTCCACCGACAGCCACGAAGAAGCTGCGGCCATCGTCGCCGAGATCGGCCGACTGATCGGACGACTCTGGACCGACGAGGCCGGCACCAGGGGCCTGGTCGCCTCCGACGTCCTGGTGGTGACGCCCTACAACGGGCAGGTGGTGATGCTGCGCAGACATCTCGATGCCGCCGGCCTGCACGACGTGGCGGCGGGCACGGTCGACAAATTCCAGGGCCAGCAGGCACCCGTGGTGTTCGTGTCGATGGTGGCGTCCTCCATTGACGAGGTGCCCCGGGGAATCTCGTTCCTGCTCAACCGCAACCGGCTCAATGTCGCGGTCAGCAGGGCCAAATACACGGCGGTGATCGTGCGGTCGGCATTGCTCACCGAGTACCTGCCCGCCACCCCGAGCGGCCTGATCGACCTCGGGGCTTTTCTGACCCTCACCCGATCGGATCTGCCGGACTGATCTCAGTGCGGCCGGTAATGCCTGCCATCGCTGTGCAGTTGGTCGGATTCCTCGCGGTAGTGGCGCCCCGGCTGCGGCGCCACGGCCGGCAAACCGACCTCTGCCGGCTGCGAAAGTCCGTGTACTGCAAGAAAATCGGAGTAAGCAGCCGATATCGAATCGATCTCGTCGACATGGCGGTCGAAGCCGTCACCATCAGCAACAGGCGGCCCGTCTTCGGTGTCGACAGCGAAGCCGTTGTGCGCGCGGCCGGTCTCGCCCGGTTCACTGCGCCGGCCCTCGACCCGTTTCGGCAGCGGATCGGTCACCGGGTCCTCAGCCGCCGACGCGGATTCCTCGGCGCGTTGAGCACCGAACAGCTCCGGTTCGGGCGACCAGGCCACCGCGACGTCGACGTACGCGTCATCGGCGAAGTCGTCGTCATAGTCGTCGTCGTAATCGTCGGCGTGGACCCCGTCACGGCCTCGGCCCCGGCGATGGCCGTCGCGAGCCACCTTCGGGATGATCTCGGTGCGCCCTTCCGAGCCTCCCCACGGCTCGGTGACCGCCCGCGGCACTTTCCGCGCGCCGAACCCGAGCAGGAACAACGCCGCGATGACACCGAACAGCGCGATGAAGGCGGGCAGCAGCAGCGATTGCGACAAGGCGGCGGCGAACGGGTCGAGCAGGAACTGCGGCAGCTCGGTGACCGCCCCCTCACCCGCAGGCGGCGTTCCCCCGCCGGGCAGCTCGGCGCTGATTCGCGACGTCATGAACGCGGCGATGGCCGCGCTGCCGAGCACCGAACCGACCTGCCGAGTGGCGTTGTACACACCGGAGGCCGCGCCCGCGAGGTCCGGCGGCAGATTGCGGGTGGCCGTCGCGGCCAGCGGCGCAAAGATGAAGGCCGTCGCGATGCCCAGCCCGGTCAGCGGCAACACCAGACGCCAGATGGGGGTGGCCGGTGTCATCTCGATCGACAACCACGTCAGCGAGATCGCCATCATGGAGAAGCCGAATCCCACGATGGGACGCGGGTGGATGCGGTCGACCAACCGCCCCACGAACGGCGCCAGCACCCCCGTCATGACCGCCATCGGAGCGGTGAGGAGGGCCGACTGGGTGGGTGTCAGCCCACAGATCGCCTGCGCGAAGAACATCACCGGCACGATGAAGGCGGTGATGACGAAGCCGATGACCGCGCCGCCGGCATTCGCCAGGCTGAAGTTGCGGTCGCGGAAGATGCGCAGCGGGATCAGCGGTTCGTTCTTGTTGACCGCCTGCCAGTAGACGAACCCGGCGAAGGTGGCGATTCCGGCGGCGATCGCTCCCCAGATCCACCAGGCCCAGTTGTGTGACTGTCCCTCCTGGAGTCCGAACACGATCAGGAACATGCCGACCCCGGACAGTGCGACGCCGAGGATGTCGAAGCGGTGCTTCTCGGTGGGCAGGACGGGGATCAGCCACCAGGCCAGCGCCAGTCCGAGGATGCCGATGGGCACGTTGACGATGAAGATCCATTGCCAGCCGAGACTGTCGACGAGCACACCGCCTGCGAGCGGTCCGACCAACGTCGCGACGCCGGCGGTGGCACCCCACACGCTCATCGCCACCCCGCGCCGGTGCGGCGGGAAGATGCGGGTGATGGTCGACAACGTCTGCGGCGTCAGCAGCGCCGCGCCGATCCCCTGGGCCACTCGGGCGACGATCAGCATCTCGATCGAGCCGGACAGACCGCACCACAACGACGCCGCGGTGAACACCGCCAGACCGAGCAGATAGAGGTTCTTCGGCCCGTACCGATCGCCGAGGCGCCCGGCGAGCAGCAACGGCACCGCATAGGCCAGCAGGTACGCACTGGTGACCCAGATGACCGCGTCGTAGTCGGCCCGGAGGCTTTCCATGATGTTGGGATTGGCCACCGCGACGATGGTGGAGTCGACCAGGATCATGAAGAAGCCGACCAGCATCGCCCACAGGGCGTTCCATGGGTTGACCTGCGGCTCGGCGGCAGACGCGCGCGACTCACCCAGGGCTGATCGCCCTCTCGGTCCCGTCATTCGGCCACCTCGACTCCAATAACCCCGACGGACGTCGGGCTGTGCGGCATGGTGTCACCCCGGATATGTCACGACTCCAGGGAGGCACGGCTCTCAGCTCGCCGGTAGGCGAGTCTGCGCTCAGTGATCAAGGCCGAACGATACGTACCGGCACCGACGCGTCACAACCTGCCGCGGCGTTCTCACGCCGGTTCGGTGACCGATTCCTTGACAGCCTGCCGGTCGGATTCGACCGGTCGACCGACCTCCGGACGGACGGTGAGTAGCGCCGCGAGTGCGATCGCCACGCTGACGGACATCACCAGCGCGAGCGCGAGCTCGTTGTTGCCGAGCACACCCACCAGGGGGGCCACCAACGCGCCCAGACCGAACTGTGCGGCTCCCATCAACGCGGCTGCCGTACCGGCGGCTTCCGAGTGCCGGGACAGGGCGAGCGCGGGCGCATTGGGAATCACCAGACCCATCGCGGCCAGAATGGTCCACACCGGGATCAGGAAACCGAGCACACCGCCGGTGTGGGTGAGTGCCAGGCCGAGGAACACCGCGCTGGCGACGGCGGCGGCGCCCAGCGCCCACACCACGATCCGTGCCGGCGAGAACCACTTGAGGAGCACCACGTTGGCCTGGGTGGTGGCGATCAGCGCCACCGCACCCGCGCCGAACACCAGGGCGAAGGTCTGCTCGTCCATGTCGTACCGGCCCTGCAGGACAAATGACGCGCCGGCGATGTAGGCGAACAATCCCGCCATGCCCAGCGCACCGACACACACCAGCACGACGAACCGGGCGTCCCGCAAGAGGCGGGCGTAGGTGCTCAGCACGCCGCCCACCCGCAGTTTCGGGCGGTGCGACGGCGGCAGCGTCTCGGGGAGGGCGAGCGCGGCGACGATCAACAGCAGCCCGCCCATCACCACGAGCGCGGCGAACACCCAGTGCCAGGAACCGTGCAACAGCACCACCGCGCCCAGCGACGGAGCCAGCACCGGTGCCACGCCGAGGACCAGCATCAGTCTCGACATCATGGTGGCAGCGGCCCGGTCGGCATAGAGGTCACCGACGACGGCGAGGGCCACCACCATGCCGGCCGCGGCGCCCATACCCTGCAGCACCCGACCCACACCCAGCACGGCGATGTTGGGCGCCAGCAGACAGATCACCGAGGCGACCATGTGCAGGCCGATACCGGCGATCAGCGGCTTGCGCCGGCCCAGCGAGTCCGACAACGGGCCGATGATCAGCTGCCCCAGCGCCAGCCCGGCCAAGGTGCCCGTCAGCGTCAACTGCACCACCGAGGACGTCACCCCGAGGTTCTCGCCGATGGTCGGCAACGCGGGGAGGTACATGTCGATCGTCAGAGGGCCGAGCGCGACGAGCGCGCCCAACACGAAGATCATCTTTGTGCGGTTCGGCGCCGCCTGCTCGGTAGAGACCACGCATCGGAACAGCATCGGCATTCAATGAATTCTTCCCGATATTCCGGATGGACCCGCAACAGTGACCGGACTCACCACCGGGCACCGACTCGACCCGCCGTTCGTTGCACCTTCGCTAGCCTGATGGCAGCACTCCAGGGGAGGCTCGACGATGAGGGGACCTCAACACATGATCGGACGCAGCAAGGCTCGTACGGGTGCGATTCCCGACAGACTGCCCGCTGTCCCCGTTGCCGACGAGGACCCCAGCACCGCGGCCAGGGTCCTGTCACAGCTCATCGAGACCGGATCACGGGTGCAGTCGCCGGCCATCCGCGCCTACGTGGACCGGTTGCGCGCCGCCAACCCGAACGCGACACCCGCCGAGATCGTGACCAAGCTCGAGAAGTACTACCTGGCCGCGGTGATGGCCAGCGGTGCGGCGGTGGGGTCGGCGGCGGCCTTCCCCGGTGTCGGCACGCTGGTCGCCATGTCGGCCGTGGCCGGCGAGACCGTGGTGTTCCTGGAAGCCACCGCGGTGTTCGTGCTGGCAGTCGCCGAAGTACACGGCATTCCTGCAGAACACCGCGAGCGGCGCCGGGCCCTGGTGCTGGCGGTGCTGGTGGGCGAGGAGAGCAAGGGTGCCATCGCCGACCTGCTCGGCCCCGGCCGTACCAGCGGGGCCTGGCTGAGTGAAGGGGCGGCAGCCCTGCCCCTGCCTGCGGTATCGCAGCTCAACAACCGGCTGTTGAAGTACTTCGTGAAGCGGTATGCACTCAAACGGGGCGCGCTGGCGTTCGGGAAGATGCTGCCGGTGGGCATCGGCGCCCTGGTGGGCGGCGGCGGCAACCGGTTGATGGGCAAGAAGATCGTCAAAAACGCCCATCTCGCATTCGGGCCGGCACCGGTCCGGTGGCCGGGTGCCTTGCGGGTTCTGCCCGCGGCAGAGCCCAGCTGAGTGACACACGGCAAAACTGTGCATAACGTCTCTGCAGCTCTCATGGTCCGAGCCGCGCCACACGCGATAGCCTTTAGTGCGGCGGAACACGCCGGCCGACGCGCGGGACCAGCCCTCACGGGCTCGAGTGCGGCGACGAATATGTGGCAAGCAGCCACCGCAGACCGCTTGCCTCGATACACCAGCACCAAAGACGACACGCAGACATGAATTGAGGCGAGCAGCTGCTGTGAGCAGTACAAGTTCACCATTCGGGCAGAACGAATGGTTGGTCGAGGAGATGTACCAGAAGTTCCGCGATGACCCATCCTCGGTCGATCCGAGTTGGCACGAGTTCCTGGTCGACTACAACCCAGAACCGGTCGGTGAGGCGACGGCGCCCGCCAGATCTGAGACAGCTCCGACGACCGCTACGGCCAAGGCCGCCCCGGTGACGCCGCCCGAGCCCAAACCCGCACCACCGCCGGCCAAGCAGGCCCCGCCGGCCAAGACACCACCCACCAGCAACGGCGCCTCAGCGCCCACCGGTCAACCGGCCAAGCCCGCCCCCGCCCCCGCCGCCAAGCCGGCCGCCAAGCCCGCGGCCAAGGAGTCGGCGACGCCGGCCCCCTCGGGTGACGAGTCACAGGTGCTGCGCGGGGCGTCCGCTGCCGTGGTGAAGAACATGAACTCGTCGCTGACGGTGCCCACCGCCACCAGCGTGCGGGCCATTCCGGCGAAGGCGATGATCGACAACCGCGTCGTCATCAACAACCACCTCAAGCGCACCCGCGGCGGCAAGATCAGCTTCACCCACCTGCTGGGTTTCGCGATCGTGCAGGCCGTCAACAGCTTCCCGAACATGAATCGGCACTTCGCCGAGATCGACGGCAAGCCCAACGCCGTCACCCCGGCCCACACGAACCTGGGTCTGGCCATCGACCTGCAGACCAAGAACGGTCGGCAGTTGGTGGTCGCGGCCATCAAGAACTGCGAATCGATGAAGTTCGGCCAGTTCATCGCCGCGTACGAGGACATCGTGCGGCGTGCGCGAGACGGCAAGCTCACCGCCGAGGATTTCGGTGGTGTCACGATCTCGCTGACCAACCCCGGCACGCTGGGCACGGTGCACTCGGTGCCGCGGCTGATGGCCGGGCAGGGCGCGATCATCGGCGCCGGCGCCATGGAGTACCCGGCCGAGTTCCAGGGTGCCAGCGAGGAGCGCATCGCCGATCTCGGGATGGGCAAGCTGATCACGCTGACCTCCACCTACGACCACCGCATCATCCAGGGCGCGGAGTCCGGCGACTTCCTGCGGACGGTGCACCAGCTGCTGCTCTCGGATGACTTCTACGACGAGATCTTTTTCGAGCTGGGCATCCCCTATGAGCCGGTCCGCTGGCGCATCGACAATCCCGACTCGATCGCCGACAAGAACGCCCGCGTCATCGAGTTGATCGCGGCGTACCGCAACCGCGGCCACCTGATGGCCGATACCGACCCGCTGCGGTTGGACAAGACCCGCTTCCGCAGCCACCCCGATCTGGACGTGCTCAGCCACGGGCTGACGCTGTGGGATCTGGATCGTGAGTTCAAGGTCGACGGGTTCGCCGGCGCGCAACACAAGAAGCTGCGCGACGTGCTGTCGGTGTTGCGCGACGCGTACTGCCGCCACGTCGGGGTGGAATACACCCACATCCTCGAGCCCGAGCAGCAGCAGTGGCTCCAGGAGCGCATCGAGAAGCGCCACGAGAAGCCGACCGTCGCCCAGCAGAAGTACATCCTGTCGCGACTGAATGCCGCCGAGGCGTTCGAGACGTTCCTGCAGACCAAATACGTTGGGCAGAAGCGGTTCTCACTAGAGGGTGCTGAGACCATCATCCCGATGATGGATGCCTCCATCGATCAGAGCGCCGAGCACGGGCTCGACGAGGTGGTCATCGGCATGCCGCACCGCGGCCGGCTCAACGTGCTGGCCAACATCGTCGGCAAGCCGTACGCGCAGATCTTCGGCGAGTTCGAGGGCAACCTGAACCCGTCGCAGGCGCACGGCTCGGGCGACGTCAAGTACCACCTGGGCGCCACCGGTACCTACATCCAGATGTTCGGCGACAACGACATCGAGGTGTCGCTGACCGCCAACCCGTCGCACCTGGAAGCCGTGGACCCGGTGCTCGAGGGCCTGGTCCGCGCGAAGCAGGATCTGCTGGACAAGGGCGACGGCGACGAAGGCTTCAGCGTTGTTCCGCTGATGCTGCACGGCGATGCCGCGTTCGCCGGCCAGGGTGTGGTGGCCGAGGTGCTGAACCTGGCGCTGCTGCGGGGCTACCGCACCGGCGGCACCATCCACATGATCGTCAACAACCAGGTCGGGTTCACCACCTCCCCGGAGAACTCCCGGTCCAGCGAGTACTGCACCGACGTGGCGAAGATGATCGGCGCGCCGATCTTCCACGTCAACGGCGACGACCCCGAGGCCTGCGTGTGGGTGGCCCGCCTGGCGGTCGACTTCCGGCAGAAGTTCAAGAAGGACGTCGTGATCGACATGCTGTGCTACCGCCGCCGCGGGCACAACGAGGGCGACGACCCGTCGATGACGCAGCCGGCGATGTACGACGTGATCGATCACAAGCGCGGTGTGCGCAAGACCTACACCGAGTCGCTGATCGGCCGCGGCGACATCTCGATGAAAGAGGCCGAGGACGCCCTGCGCGATTACCAGGGACAGCTCGAGCGGGTCTTCAACGAGGTGCGCGAGCTGGAGAAGCACGACGTCGAGCCCAGCGAGTCGGTGGAGTCCGAGCAGGTGATCCCGCAGGGGCTCAACACCGCCGTGGACAAGTCCCTGCTGGCCCGCATCGGTGACGCCCACCTGGCGGTGCCGGACGGGTTCACCGTGCATCCACGGGTCAAGCCGGTGCTCGACAAGCGCCGCGAGATGGCCTACGAGGGCAAGGTCGACTGGGCCTTCGGCGAGCTGCTGGCCCTGGGCACACTGGTCAGTGAGGGCAAGCTGATCCGGTTCTCCGGCCAAGACACCCGCCGTGGCACGTTCACCCAGCGGCATTCGGTGATCATCGACCGCAAGACCGGCGAAGAGTTCACCCCGCTGCAGCTGTTGGCGCTCAACGAGGACGGCACGCCCTCCGGCGGCAAGTTCCTGGTGTACGACTCTGCGCTGTCGGAGTTCGCCGCCGTCGGTTTCGAATACGGCTATTCGGTGGGCAACCCCGAGGCACTGGTGTTGTGGGAGGCGCAGTTCGGCGATTTCGTCAACGGCGCGCAGCCCATCATCGACGAGTTCATCAGCTCCGGTGAGGCCAAGTGGGGCCAGCTCTCCGACGTGGTGCTGTTGCTGCCGCACGGTCACGAAGGCCAGGGTCCCGACCACACCTCGGGCCGCATCGAGCGCTTCCTGCAGTTGTGCGCGGAAGGGTCGATGACGGTGGCCCAGCCCTCGACGCCCGCCAACTACTTCCACCTGCTGCGCCGGCATTCGCTCGACGGCATCCACCGGCCGCTGATCGTCTTCACCCCGAAGTCGATGCTGCGCAACAAGGCGGCCGTCAGCGATATCAAGGAGTTCACCGAGGCCAAGTTCCAGTCCGTCATGGAGGAGCCCGGCTACACCGAAGGCGACGGCGACCGGTCCAAGGTCGAACGCATCCTGCTGTGCAGCGGCAAGCTCTACTACGACATCGCGGCCCGCAAGGCCAAGGACAAGAACGACAAGGTCGCGATCGTCCGGATCGAGCAGCTGTACCCGCTGCCGCCGCGACGGCTCGGCCGGATCCTCGACAAGTATCCGAATGCCACCGAGTTCTACTGGGTGCAGGAGGAGCCGGCGAACCAGGGCGCCTGGCCGACGTTCGGCCTGGCCCTGCCGGAGCTGTTGCCCGAGAAGCTCAGCCGGATCAAGCGGGTGTCGCGACGGGCGATGTCAGCACCGTCGTCCGGGTCGTCGAAGGTGCACGCTGTCGAGCAGCAGGAAATCCTCGACGAGGCCTTCGGCTGAGTTTGTTCCGCTGAGTCGTCACCAAGGCCGAGCGTGCGTGTCCGCGAAGACACGCCGCTCGGCTTTCGTGTTTTCCGCACCCTCGAGGGCTAGAACCCCAGCATCGGCAGGAACGTCGGGTTGGCGATCCGGTCACCGAGCGAGGCGACGGCGCCCGGGCAGAACAGCGAGATGGCCAGTCCGGTGAACATGGTGGCGGGGCCCAACGGCCGGCCGAGGGTGTTGGAGACGTCGGCGGCGACGTCGGCCATCTGCTGTCCGGGCTCGGCCAACATGGGGCAGACGGACTGCCCGACGCTGACGGCGGTGGCGGGGTCGATACCGGTGATGCCCGAGGTGGTCAGGGCGTTGAGGAATGCGTCTGCACCCGGATCCGCCTGCGCGGGTGCGGCAAGACCGGCGGCACCGGCCATCAGGCCGACGGACAGGACAACGGGGGCGAGGCGCGTGCACTTCATGCTCACTCCATCGAATGCCCGCCGCTGTGCGTTACCCGCCGGAGGCGATACCGCCGGTACCAACTAAACTCAACACAAGTCAAATAGCGGCACGACATGAGGGAGTATGGGCATGGAGGGCTTCGCCGGGAAAGTCGCCGTCGTCACGGGCGCCGGATCGGGAATCGGCCAGGCGCTGGCCATCGAGCTGGGCCGCCGCGGCGCCAAGCTCGCGATCAGCGACGTCGACACCGAAGGTCTGGCGGTGACCGAGGAGAAGCTCAAAGCCATCGGCGCACCCGTCAGAGCCGACCGGCTCGACGTCACCGAACGCGAGGCGTTCCTGCTGTACGCCGACGCGGTCAAGGCCCACTTCGGCAAGGTCAACCAGATCTACAACAACGCCGGCATCGCCTTCACCGGTGACGTCGAGATCAGCCAGTTCAAGGACATCGAACGGGTGATGGACGTCGACTTCTGGGGCGTGGTCAACGGCACCAAGGCCTTCCTGCCGCACCTCGTGGAATCCGGCGACGGGCACGTCATCAACGTCTCGAGCCTGTTCGGTATCTTCGCGGTTCCGGGTCAATCTGCCTACAACGCAGCCAAATTCGCGGTACGTGGGTTCACCGAAGCCCTGCGCCAGGAGATGCTCGCCAAGAACCGGCCGGTCGCGGTCACCGCCGTGCACCCCGGCGGGATCAAGACCGCGATCGCCCGCAACGCCACCGCCGCCGAAGGTCTGGACCCGACGGAGCTGGCGGCCGTCTTCGACAAGAAGCTGGCCAGCACCACCCCTGAGCGGGCGGCGAAGATCATCCTCGAGGCGGTGCGCAAGAAGAAGGCCCGCGTCCTGGTCGGGGCGGACGCCAAGGTGCTCGACGTCATCGTGCGGCTCACCGGGTCGGGCTATCAGCGATTGTTCGGCTCGGCCGTGGCGCGCGCCATGCCCAACGTGCACTGAGAGATCTGGCGCGAGCGTGCGCTAAGCACGAGAAATCCCCGGTGTGTCGGTCGGGGACGCGCACTGTGGCGGGGTTTGGTGCTAGCGGCCCAGCGGGTTGTCGGCCAGCCAGGCCTCGGCCACCTGCCGGGGGTCGGCGCCGTCGGCCAGTTGGGCACGCATCTGCTTGAGCGCCGCGGTGCTCAACACGCCGGCGATCTCGTTGACGGCCAACACCTGCCGGGCGGTCAACTCGTTGCGCCGGTACAGCGGCACCGCGTTCTCCGCCTGGATCAGCACCGGCTTGCGATCGGCGAGCACCACCACCTCGGCGGGCACCCCCGGGTCCGCAGTGGTGGTCCACGCCACGTTGATCTGGCCGGCCCGCAGCGCATCGAACAGTGCTGTGTTGTTGGGGAATTCGCGCGCCGTCGGCAACCGGCACGTGCCCACCCGGCTGGGCGGTTCGTTGCCCCGCAGGGTGCCGGAGGTCACCTCGTCACAATGCGACACCAGTGCCGCCAGATCGCTGTCCCCCCACGCGGTGGCGGTGCCTTCGGTGATCGCCGCCGCGGGCTTGTCCTCCGCGGCCGTGGTGTAATCCCCTGCCGCAAGCCCTTCGGGCAACGAGCCGACCATCTCGCGGTAGACGGTTTCGTCGGCGCGGCCCGGAGTGTCGGGGGCGAACATGTCCAACAGCGTGCCGGTGAGCCCGGGTACGACGGTGATCACCCCGGAATCGAGGCTGGCCAACGGATCCGGTGACACCTCGACGTGGGCCGGTGTGCCATAGGACCGCAGCGCCGCGGCGTAGAGGTTGGCCAGCAACTCCGAATCGGGGCTGGGTCCGGCGCCGACGGCCAACGACACCGCCGAAGACTGCTGAGCGCCGCAGGCGGTCAACGCCGTGACGAGCACGACGAGCGCGAGCCGGCGCAGGTCAGCGGTGGGCCTCATCGACAGCCGCTCCGACCGCGGCGGCAACCGCGGGGCTCACCCGCGGATCCAGCGGGCTCGGGACAATGTGCTCTGGGCTCAGGTCATCGCCGACGACCGAGAAAATCGCCTCTGCCGCAGCCACTTTCATGCGTTCGGTGATGCGCCGGGCCCCGGCGTCCAGCGCGCCGCGGAACACCCCGGGGAACGCCAGCACGTTGTTGATCTGATTGGGGAAGTCGCTGCGGCCGGTGGCCACCACGGCCGCATACTTGCGCGCGGCGTCCGGGTGGATTTCGGGGTCGGGGTTCGACAGCGCGAACACGATGCCGCCCGGGGCCATCGTCGCGATGATGTCTTCTGGCACCAGTCCGGCCGACAGGCCGAGGAACATGTCGGCGCCGTCGAGTGCTTCGGCGGTGCCGCCAGTGCGGCCGGCCGGGTTGGTGCGCGTCGCCAGTTCCGCTTTGAACGAGTTGAGGTCGTCGCGACCGGTGTGCACGATGCCCTTGGAGTCGAGCACCGTGATATCGGCGATGCCCTTGGCGAGCAGGATGTTCGCGCATGCCACACCGGCAGCTCCGGCGCCGGAGATCACCACCCGCAGCGTGTGCATGTCGCGGTTGAGCACCTTGGCCGCACCATGCAATGCGGCGAGCACCACGATGGCGGTGCCGTGCTGATCGTCGTGCATCACCGGACAGTCCAGCGCCTCGATGACCCGGCGCTCGATCTCGAAACACCGCGGGGCCGAGATGTCCTCCAGGTTCACCGCACCGAAGGACGGTCGCAGCCGGATCAGGGTCTCGACGATCTCGTCGGGGTCGTTCGTGTCCAGCACGACCGGGATCGAGTCCAGCCCGCCGAAGGTCTTGAACAGCGCGGACTTACCCTCCATGACCGGCAACGACGCCGCGGCGCCGATATTGCCGAGACCCAGCACCGCGCTGCCGTCGCTGACCACCGCGACCAACCGGCTGGCCCAGGTGTAGCGGTTGGCCAGGGTCTTGTCGGAGGCGATCGCGCGACTGACCTGGGCTACCCCCGGGGTGTAGGCAATCGAAAGGGCGCGCTGGGTGTCCAGTGGTGATTTGAGCTCGACGGACAACTTGCCGCCCTCATGCGCTTTGAAGATCTCCTCGTCGTCGATGACGAGGCGGGTGTTCCCTGATTCGGCCACGGGCGTCACGTTACTTCACCTCATATCCTCACCGGGGGCAGTTCCCCACCCGTGAGGAAAGCCGTGACCAACCCTCCGGCGTAGCATTTGCGCGGGATCCACTGGACCAGGGAGGCAGCCCGATGCCCTCATTCCGCGCACTACCGCCTTCGCTGCTCGGTACACACCGCCCCCGGCACGACGGCATCGACGCCGCCCGTATCCATGTTCCGGTGGCTCGCGCCACCGTCGACTGCGGTGTCTATGTCGAAGGCAAACGCCTGCCCGGCAGATACGCCCACGCCGCGGCGTTGGAGAAGGTCCACGAGGTCGAGCGATCCGGTGGCACAGCGTTCACCTGGATCGGCCTGCACGAGCCCGATGAGCATCAGATGCAGGCGGTCGCCGAGGTGTTCGGGCTGCATCCGCTCGCGGTCGAAGACGCCGTGCATGCCCACCAGCGGCCGAAGGTCGAGCGCTACGACGACACGTTGTTCCTGGTGCTGAAAACCGTGAACTACGTCCCGCACGAATCGGTGGCGCAGGCTCACGAAATCGTCGAGACCGGCGAGATCATGATCTTCGTCGGCGCCGACTTCGTGGTGACCGTCCGCCACGGCGAGCACAGCGGACTGGCCGGGGTCCGCCACGCCATGGAACTCGAGGGCAGCCATCTGGCTCTCGGTCCGTACGCGGTGATGCACGCCATCGCCGATCACGTGGTCGACAACTACCGCGACGTGAGCCTGCGGATGGAATGCGATGTCGACAGCATCGAGGAAGAGGCGTTCTCCACCCGCAAGGGCACCGACATCGCCCAGATCTACATGCTCAAGCGTGAGGTGGTCGAACTCCGGCGGGCGGTGAGCCCGCTGTCGGTGGCGCTGCAGAAGATCCTCAGCGAGCACAAGGACCTGATCTCCAAGGAGATCCTGCGGTACATGCGTGACGTGATGGACCACCAGAACCAGGCAGCGGACCTGATCACCAGCTACGACGAGTTGCTCACCTCACTGGTGCAGGCTGCGCTGGCCAAGGTCGGTATGCAGCAGAACACCGATATGCGCAAGATCTCGGCCTGGGTGGCCATCGCGGCCGTGCCGACGGCGATCGCCGGCATCTACGGCATGAATTTCGAGCACATGCCGGAGCTCCAATGGACGTGGGGGTATCCGGCCGTGCTGACACTGATGTTCAGCGTGTGCTTCGTGCTCTATCGGACCTTCCGGCACAACCACTGGCTGTGACAGCAGGTTTTCAGAGGCGGGCCGGGTCGCGGACGTCGACGCCGTCCTGCTCCCAGGTGCGGCGCAACTCGTCGATGCCCTTGAGCCGCATCCAGGCGGCCTCGTTGGCCGAAATCGGGGTGGCGGAAAGGAATTGCACCGGTTCGCGCGGTGGGTCCAGGACCAGATCCGGGATGGCACCGACCCCGAGCACGACGGCACTGACCTTCGCTCCGTCCCACAGCGTGGCGCCGAGGTCGATCAGCGCGTCCGGCTGCAACACCACACCGTCGACGGCCGGGGTGGCGGCCAGCAGCGCAATGGCGCGCGACAACCCGGCGGTGGGCGCCGAATCTCGCAGACTGACAACCACTTCCGCTCGAGGTCCGTGCAGCGGGTCGGCCGCGATCTGTGTCGGATCCCCCATCGGATGCCGCGAGCAGCCCACCGACACGTAATGGATCACACCGTTTCGGTCCGGACCGAAACGCAGCACTTCGATCCGCTCGACACCGAGAAAGGTGACGCTCGCCGAATCCGGTTCGGCGTCCAGTCCCAGTGCGGCGAAGTGCTCGCGCAGATGCGCCCGGACCGCGGTGAGGACCTGCGTCACTGCGACTCGGCAGGGGGGACGCTGAGGTTGATGCCCGTATCCGCGTCGAACAGCACCACTTTCGACGTGTCGAACGCGAGGTCGACCTGCTGGCCCTTGCCTGCCTTCGATTCGGTGGACACCCGCGCGACGAACTCGTTCTCGGCCGCACCGGATTCGGCGGCCAGTTCGGCGAGCTGTTCGGCGCGCGCCCCCGACCCTGCCGTCGTGAAGTACAGGTACTTGTCGGCGCCCAGCGACTCGACCAGGTCGACGGTCACCGGGAAGGTCAGCGCGCGGATGCGGGCGTAGCCGTCCAGCAGTGCGGCATCCTCGAGATGTTCCGGCCGGATCCCGGCGATGAGGTTCCTCACCTTCGGATGCTTGGCCAGCACGTCGTGGGCGTCCTGGGTCAGCGTGATCTCACCGAACGGCAGCTTGACCCCGACATCGGTGAGCGTCGCGGAGAAGAAGTTCATGGCCGGTGACCCGATGAACCCGGCGACGAACAGGTTGGCCGGCCGCTCGTAGAGCTCTTCGGGGGTCCCGATCTGCTGGGCGATACCACCACGCATCACCACCACCCGGTCCCCCAGCGTCATGGCCTCGGTCTGGTCATGGGTGACGTAGATGGTGGTGGTGCCGAGGCGCTGCTGCAGGCGCGCGATCTCCCCGCGCATCTGGACCCGCAGCTTGGCGTCCAGATTCGACAGCGGCTCGTCCATCAGGAACGCCTTGGGGTCGCGCACGATGGCGCGCCCCATCGCCACCCGCTGCCGCTGCCCACCCGAGAGCTGGCCGGGCTTGCGGTCCAGGAAGTCGGTCAGGTCAAGGATTTTCGCGGTGTCCTCGACCTTCTTGGCGACGTCGGCCTTCGACATCTTGGCCAGCGTGAGCGGAAACGCGATGTTGTCCCGGACCGTCATGTGCGGGTACAGCGCATAGGACTGGAACACCATCGCGATATCGCGATCCTTGGGCGCCTTGTCGTTGACCCGGTGGCCGTCGATCAGCAGTTCACCCGAGGAGATGTCCTCCAGCCCCGCAATCATGTTCAGCGTCGTCGACTTCCCGCAGCCCGACGGTCCCACCAGGATGATGAACTCGCCGTCGGCGATGGAGATCGAGAAATCCTTCACCGCGACAGCTCCGTCGGCGTAGCTCTTGCTCACGTTCTGCAACACGATTTCTGCCATCGCGCTAACCCTTCACCGCGCCGGAGGTCAATCCAGCGACAATGCGTCGCTGGAAGATCAGTACAAAGATGATGATCGGGATGGTGATCACGATCGCGCCCGCCGCGATGGAGCCGGTGGGCTCCTCGAATTGTGAACTGCCCGTGAAGTTCGCGATCGCCACCGGAGCGGTGATCGCGGCCTCGGTCGCCGTCAGCGACAGTGCCAGCAGCAGATCGTTCCACGCGAAGATGAAGACCAGGATGGCTGCGGTGACGATGCCAGGAGCGGCCAGCGGCGCGATCACCTTACGGAACGCCTGTCCGGGAGTGGCGCCGTCCATCTTGGCCGCCTTCTCCAGATCCCAGGGAATCTCCTTGAAGAACGCCGACAAGGTGTAGATCGCCAGCGGCAGCGCGAAGGTGATGTACGGAATGATCAGGCCCGGCCAGGTGTCGAACAGCCCCAGCCGGCGTTCGATGTTGAAAAGCGGTGTCACCAGGGAGATCTGCGGGAACATCGCGATCAGCAGCGCGGCGCCCACCAACAACTTCTTGCCCGGGAACCTCAGCCGGGCCACGGCGTAGGCCGCCATCGCGCCGATCACCACGGCGATCACGGTGGTGATGAGTCCGATGCCGATCGAGTTGATCAGCGCCGAGTTGAACGCTCCGCCGTTGCCGCCCTTGAACAGCGCGGCGTAGTTGTCGAAGGTGATCTCGGCGGGAATCAGCTTGCCGTCCTTGACGCTTGACGTCGGTTTGAGCGACAGCGACAAGATCCACAGCACCGGGAACAGCGCATAGGTGACCACGAGAACGTCGATGATGATCCAGCCGGTGGCGCGGCGGGCGTCGACCCGTTCAGACATTGCTACCCGCTCCCCTAGGCACGGTCATCGTCGGCCCCCGGGGCTGAGGCGCCGAAGAGCTTGATGAAGATGAACGCGATGATGGCCACGCACAGGAACACCAGCACGCTGATCGCCGAGCCCAGACCGATGCTGAAACCCTTGAACAGGTTGTCGTAGCCCAGGATCGACACCGACGCGGTGTTGTTCGATCCCGCGGTCAGGACGTAGATGTTGTCGAAGATCCGGAACGCATCCAGCGTGCGGAACAACAGTGCCACCAGGATGGCCGGCTTGATCATCGGCAGGATGATCCTGGTGAGCCGTTGCCACGGCCCCGCCCCGTCCATCTGCGCGGCCTTGAGCAGATCATCGGGCACCAGCGCCAATCCGGCCAGCAGCAGCAGCGCCATGAACGGGGTGGTCTTCCACACCTCGGCCAGCACCACGATCGCCAGCGACGGGATCTGCTCGGTCAGCGGCGCCGAGCCGGTGGGCAGCAGGTTGGCCAGATACCCCGTGCCCGGCGTCCAGGCGTAGTACCAGCTGTAGGACGCGGCGACGGTGACGATGCCGTAGGGGATCAGAATCGCCGTGCGTACCAGGCCTTTGCCGAAGATCGTCCGGTGCATCACCAATGCCAGCGCCATCCCGAGGACGAACTCGATGACCACCGAGATCACCGTGATGGTCAGCGTCACCCAGAACGCAGTCCACCAGTAGCCGTCGGTGAGGACGGTGACGTAGTTTTCCAGGCCGACGAAGGCCACGTCGTCCGGGGTGGCCAGGTTGTAGCGCTGCAGGCTGAGCCAGACCGCGTACCCGATCGGGTAGGCGGTGACGGCCACCATCAGCAAGACCGCGGGAGCGATCAACAGATAGGCAAGGCGCCGCTCGGATCTGCGGTCGTCGGTGAGTTGCGGCTTGGCGGTGTCCGGAGCCGGAGCTGTCACGGGATGAGCCCCTTGCCGTCGATCGCCTTCTGCACTTGCTCGGCCAGGTCGTCGGCCGTCTGCTCGGGGTCGATATCGGTCACCGGCGCCAGCGTCGCCGACATCCGGGTGGACACCGATTGATATACCGGCGTCGCCGGCCGCACCGCTGCATTGGTCAGCTGTTCGCGAATGATCGCGTACTGCGGATACTTCGCCTGGAACTGCGGATCCTCGTAGAGCGACGCGCGTACCGCAGGCAGGCCGCCTTCGATCGAGGTGAGCTTCTGGTTCTCCTCGTTGCGAATGCACCGGATGGCTTCGAACGCTTCGGCCTTGTGTGCGCTGGTGGCAGCGACGGCCAGATTCAGACCACCCAGCGTGACGCGGGCCGGTTCGCCGTCCTGCACGCCCGGATACTTCGCGAACCCGAAAACTTCCTGGCTGGCCTCGTAGGCGGCGGCGAATTGAGCATCGTCCGGGGAGAACGAACCGGCGTCGTTGATCGCGGCCTCCAGATCGGGCCGTTCATTCAGCGGCAGGTAGGGCACCCCGCCCTTGATCGCGTTCTCCAGCATCGACGGAAGCACGAAGGGCCAGTTGACCTCCAGCGCGGCGTTCTCCTGCTCGAGGGCCAGCCGGGCGGTGCCTTCGTCGGTCTGGGTGATCGACGGATCCGCCCCGGGGGCAGTTGCGACGTCTTTCATGATCGACAGCGCTTTGACCGTTGCGGCCCGGTGCTCGGGGGTGTCGGTGAGCGTGACGGTCTTGCCGTCGTCGGAGAGCACTTGCCCGCCCGCACTTTCCAGCAGCGTGTTGAACCACACCACCAGGCCTTCGTACTGCTTGGCTTGCAGCGCAATCCAACTCGGCTTGCCCTCGTCGTGCAGCCGGGTCGCCTCGGCCACCATCGTGTCCCAGGTCTGCGGCGGCTCGGCCATCAGATCGGCGCGATACCAGAGCAATTGGGTGTTCGTGGTCACCGGCGCGGCGTAGAGCTGGTCCTGCCAGGTCGCGGTTTCCAGCGGCCCGGGCAGGGTGTTGCCCGTCGCGTCGCCGACGGCCGCGCCTGCCGGATCTTCCGAAAGGGGTACGGCCCAGCCGGCTTCGGCGAACTCCGCTGTCCACACCACGTCGAGCGCCATCACATCGAGGGTGCGGTCATTGCCGGTGAGCCGGCGCGCCAGCTGAAGCCGCTGATCGTCAGCGCCCTTGGGCAGGCTGATCTGCTGGATGGTGAACCTGCCGCCGAGCTGGGAGTTACAACGCTCGGAAACCGCGGTGAACGTCGCCATCTCGCTGGCCGGTGTGTAGAAGCTGACGACCAGGCCACCGGATTCGGAGCCGCACGCCGACACCAGCGAAGCCGAGGTGAGGGCTGCCAACGCCACCGTGCCGAGGCGTCGAACAACTCTGCTGTGCCTCGCTGCGATTGCTGCGATTGGTGCGACCAACGGCTGAACACCGCCTTCCGGCTGACGTAACGGGTGTGTCCCGCGCGTGAACCGTAGAGCGACAAGACGGTGAGATGCAACACTCCCTCTGCGCGCGTCGCGATCCTGACCTGCAACTGCGCGCCCGTGCACCCGGTGTCCGGGTGCCCGTGAAACCGACAGCTACAGCGTGAGCCGGGCCAGCATGTCTCGCGCCTTCTCGGCGTTCTGGGGGTCGCACAGCACGTCGTAGCGACCCGCCACGAGTTGCATGGTCGAGCTGAAATCCCTTGTGCCCTTCGCCATCGCATACGGGATCGCCGAGCTGATCAACCCGAAGATGATGCCGGCCACCAGACCGGTCAGCAACGACGACCACGGGTTCGAGAAGAAGCCGAGCACCAGGCCGATGAACAGACCCAACCACGCGCCGGTCAGCACGCCGCCGCCGAGTACCTTGGGCCAGCTGAGCCGACCGGTGACCCGCTCGACCTGCATCAGGTCGACACCCACGATGGTCACCTGCTCGACCGGAAACTCATTGTCCGAGAGATGGTCGACGGCCCGCTGCGCCTCCGCATACGTCGGATAGGACCCGATGGGCCAGCCTTTGGGCGGGGTCGGGAGCCCTACCGGCGCTCGCCGGCCTCGTGCACCCGCGGCTGCCGGACCCGGCGGCTGTCCTTGTTGGAATGGACTGGTCATAGCTA
Organism: Mycobacterium sp.; assembly: GCA_040512325.1. GTDB lineage: Bacteria > Actinomycetota > Actinomycetes > Mycobacteriales > Mycobacteriaceae > Mycobacterium. The sequence goes on from JBEVFK010000072.1 coordinate 24,066, forward strand.
GTGATCCTCCTCTTCGCACTCCGAAACGGCCGTGAAATCGCATGAGCCGTTGTTGTCACAGAGCATGCCCTGGATCAGTCAACGATGCGGTGTCGCCTTTGGTGCCCGCGCCGCTCGATCCTGCCGCTCGACCAGCACATACGATAAGTTGACACCATGACTCTTCCCGGCGGAGATCCCGGCGACAAGCCGCGTGATCAGACCGGTGAAGACCTGCACGAGGGTACCTACGAGGCTCCGCCCGCCGAGCAGACGCCACCGCCTGCCTACGGGCAGCCACTGAATCACCCACCCCCGCAAGGCCCGGGGCTTGCGGCCCCGCAGTACGGCGGCTACCCGATTCCCGAGGGCTATCCCGCGCCCGGCGGCTATCCCACTTCCGGAGCCCCGCCCCAGCACACCGCCACCAACACCATGGCCATCGCGTCGCTGGTGATCTCGATCCTGGGCCTCGTGCCGTATTGCGGGGGGATCCTCTCGATCGTGGGCATCACGCTGGGCGCCGTGGCGCTCAGCCAGATCAAGGAAACCCGCCAAAAGGGTTACGGGCTCGCCGTCAGCGGCATGGTGGTCGGCGTGGGCACACTCATCGTCGGTCTAATCTTGACCCTGTTCGCGCTGCGCTGAAGCTCGAGGCAGAGGATCGCCATCACATGACCAACCCCGAACCGCCCCCGGGCGGTGTCGAGTACCCGCCGCTGGAGAATGCGTCGCCGCCGCCGGTGGACCCGTACACCCCGGTCGACTATCCGACCAACTACCCCGGATCGGGCTACGACGGGTCCACACCCTCCGGCTATCCCCCGCCGCCGCAGTACCCGGGCGGCTACCCGGCGCCGCCACCCGGTGCTCCGCAGGGGTATGCGCCCGGATACCCGCCGCCCGGCTATCCGCAGGGTTACCCTCCGGCGCCGGGCTACCAGCCCTACGACCCGTACCACCAGGGAAAGCCGCTCGGCACCAACGGTAAGGCCATCGCAGCCCTGGTCACCGCGATCGCCGGAGTGGTGCTGTGCGGCCTGCCCTCGATCGCAGGCATCATCCTGGGGATCATCGCGATGCGTGAGACGAAGCGGACCGGACAGGACGGTTACGGCCTGGCGCTGGCCGGCCTGATCATCGGCAGCGTCGTCGTGGTGCTCGTCGTCCTCTATGTCTTGTTCATGGTCGTCATCATGGCGAGCACGTCGAGCTACGAAACGTACTAGCGCGGTCGCCGAGGCGGGCGAGGGACGAGCCCGGAGAGAGCGGGCCGCGCTACAGAAGGCACGAGCGCGGTCGCCGAGGCGGGCGAGGGACGAGCCCGGAGAGAGCGGGCCGCGCTACAGAAGGCACTAGCGCGGTGGCACGAACGGCTCTGCGAGCCTTGACATCCCGGCAGCGCGCCCCTTGCCGGCGATCACCAGAGCCATCTTGCGGCTGGCCTCGTCGATCATCTCGTCGCCGAGCATCACCGCGCCGCGAGCGCCGCCCGCGGTGGAGGTGTGCCACTCATAGGCCTCCAGGATCAGCTCCGCGTGGTCGTAATCCTGTTGCCGCGGGCTGAAAATCTCGTTGCCTGCGGCGATCTGGTCGGGGTGCAGCACCCACTTGCCGTCAAAGCCCAGTGCGGCCGAACGACCCGCCACCACGCGGAAGGCGTCGATGTCGCGGATCTTCAGGTACGGGCCGTCGACCGCAGCGATACCGTGCGCGCGCGCCGCGATCAGGATGGTCATCAACACGTGGTGGTACGCGTCGCCGACGTCGTAGCCCTCCGGTTGCTCACCGACCACCAGGGTGCGGGTGTTCAAGCTCGCCATCAGGTCGGCGGGGCCGAGGACCAGCGCGTGCACTCGAGGGTGCGCGGCGATCGCCTGGATGGCCGTCAGCCCGCGCGCGTCTTCGATCTGGGCGTCGATCCCGATGCTGCCGACCTCGAGCCCGTGGGTGTGTTCCAGCTGGGTCAGCAGCAGGTCCAGCGCCGACACATGCGCGATCTCGCTGACCTTCGGCAGGACGATGACGTCCAGCGCCGCTCCCGCCCCCGCCACCACGTCGATGACGTCGGCGTGGGTCCACGGCGTGGTCCAGTCATTGACCCGCACGCCGCGCAGTTGACCGCCCCAGCCCGGCTCGGCCAACGCGGCCGCCACGACCCCGCGGGCCGCGACTTTGGCATCCGGCGCCACGGCGTCTTCGAGGTCGAGAAACACTTCGTCGGCCGGCAGCTTCTTGGCCTTGTCGATCATCTTGCGGCTGCTCCCGGGAACCGACAAACAGGTTCTGCGGGGCCGATACGCGGTATTCACGGTTTCACTCCTACCCTTTGTAGTTATGGCGTCGGTCAACAGGGTGTATGCGGCACGACTTGCGGGGTTGGTCGTCCTCGGACCCGACGGCGAGTCCGTCGGGCGGGTGCGCGACGTCGTGATCAGCATCTCCATCGTGCGTCAACAGCCCCGCGTGCTCGGCCTCGTCGTCGAATTACTCTCCCGGCGTAGAATTTTCGTGCCGATCCTGCGCGTCACCGCGATCGAGCCACAGGCCATCACCCTCAACACAGCCAACCTGTCGTTACGCCGGTTCGCTCAGCGTCCGGGCGAGGTGCTGGTGCTGGGCCAGGTGCTCGACACCCGCGTCCGCGTCAACGATCCCGAACTGCCGCAGCTGCAGGCCGTCGACGTGGTGATCATCGACCTGGGCATCGAGCCGATCCGGTCCCGCGACTGGATGGTCACCCGGGTCGCGGTCCGCAGCCACCGACGGCTGGGCCGGCGCACCACCGTCCACATCGTCGAATGGCAGAAGATCAGTGGCCTGACCCCCTCGGCGCTGGCCCTGCCCGGCCAGGATGTGGCCCAGCTGCTGCACCAGTTCGAAGACCAGCGTCCCATCGAGGTCGCCGACGCCATCCGCGAGCTGCCCGCCAAACGCCGCACCGAGGTGATCAACGCCCTCGACGACGAGCGCCTGGCCGACATCCTGCAGGAACTGTCCGAAGCCGAACAGACGGACCTGCTGATGCAACTGGACACCGAGCGCGCTGCCGACGTGCTCGAGGCCATGGACCCCGACGACGCCGCTGACCTGCTGGGGGTGCTGAAGCCGTCGGAGGCCGAAGCGCTGCTGCGACAGATGGACCCCGAGGACTCTGATCCGGTGCGTCGGCTGCTGCAACACTCCCCCGACACCGCAGGCGGTCTGATGACCTCCGAGCCGGTGGTGCTGGCCCCTGACACCACCGTCGCCGAAGCGCTGGCGCGGGTGCGCGATCCGGACCTGACGCCTGCGGTGTCGTCGCTGGTGTTCGTGGTGCGGCCGCCGACGTCCACCCCCACGGGCCGCTATCTGGGGTGCGTGCACCTGCAACGGCTCCTGCGGGAGCCGCCGGCGACCCTGGTCAGCGGCATCGTCGACAGTGACCTGCCCAACCTGGCGCCCGACGATTCGCTGGCCGCCGTGACCCGCTACTTCGCGGCCTACAACCTGGTCTGCGGTCCGGTGGTCGACGACGAGAATCACCTGTTGGGCGCCGTCACCGTCGACGACGTGCTCGACCACCTGCTCCCCCACGACTGGCGCGCGCGTGCCGATGAGCCCGAATTGGACCCGGCCCCATGAGCGATTCGACCGGCCGCGACCGGCTGGGCACTCCCCGACTGTCCCGACGCAGGTTCACCCCGCGGGTCGACATCGAAGCCGTCGGCCGGGTCAGCGAACAGTTCGCGAGATTCCTCGGCACCGGCCGCTACCTGGCGATGCAGACCGTCTTCGTGGTCGTCTGGATCCTGATCAACATCTTCGCGGTGACCCTGCGGTGGGACCCGTATCCGTTCATCCTGCTCAACCTGGCCTTCTCGACGCAGGCGGCCTACGCGGCGCCGCTGATCCTGCTGGCCCAGAACCGCCAGGAGAACCGCGACCGGGTGTCACTCGAGGAAGACCGGCGACGGGCTCAGCAGACCAAGGCCGACACCGAATTCCTGGCCCGCGAACTCGCGTCCCTGCGCTTGGCCGTCGGTGAGGTGGCCACCCGCGACTATCTGCGTCGCGAGCTCGACGAACTGCGGGATCTGCTCGAGGCATTGCAGCCCGCGAAGGCCCCTGGCGCCAAGAGTGACGGCAAAGAACGTCGGTCCAAGAAGCAGCGCAACGCCCGGGCCGCCGCCCCCGCCGAACGCCTCGACACTCCCGTCGGCGACGGACAACCCGGCCTCCACGAACCCGAGGTCGGAAGCCACTCGAGCCCAGGCTGACCATTAGTGCCACAGCCGTCACAGGACTATGTATGGTGACTTGGTTCACAAGGTCCAGCCGCGGGTGCCAGCGGCGTTGACAAACGAGGACGGTCAGGTGCGCATAGGGGGAAGCATGGGCGCACACTCTGCTCTCACGAACGCGCTGAAGTCTGCCCGCACCAAGGTGTCCCGGACGCCGTGGACCCCGGTCCTCAGCGTCGCCGCACTGACTCCGCTGCTGTTCGCCGCCGTCGTCGGCGCGTCCGGACCCGTCACGCTCCCGGTGCGCGATCAGGCCGTCACCCCACTGGCCGCGGTGGCACCCGCGCTGCCCGATATGTCCGGCCCGTCGGTGATCTCCGTCAAGCGGCCTCCGCCCCGCCTCCGGGTGGCAGCGTCGGCCTCGTCGGCGCCGCCCCCGGCCATCGTCGTCAATTCACCGGGCACGTTGCGCATCCCGTCGATGGCCCTGTCGGCGTACCGCAACGCCGAGGTGATGATGACCCGGGCGGTACCCAACTGCGGGGTGAGCTGGAACCTGCTCGCCGGTATCGGGCGGATCGAGTCGATGCATGCCAACGGTGGCGCCACCGACACCCGGGGCACAGCGGTACGCCCGATCTACGGTCCAGCCCTGGACGGCACGCTGCCGGGCAACGAAGTGATCGTGCAGAGCAACCAGGCCGGCCGGGTGTCGTACGCCCGCGCCATGGGCCCAATGCAGTTCCTGCCCGGCACCTGGTCGAGGTACGCCTCCGACGGTGACGGTGACGGCAAGTCCGACCCGCAGAACGTCTACGACGCCGCGCTGGCCGCCGCCCGCTACCTGTGCAGCGGCGGCCTGAACCTGCGTGATCCCGCGCAGGTGATGACCTCGGTGCTGCGGTACAACAACTCCGTCGCCTATGCCCGCAACGTGCTCGGCTGGGCGGCGTCCTACGCCACCGGCGTCGCACCGGTCGACTTGCCGCCGATCAGTGGAAGCGTGCCGGAGCTGGCACTGAGCACCACCCACCTGAACAGCTCCACCGGTATCGGCCCGGACCTGCCGATGAGTGCGGCCGGCCTGCCGATCACCGATCCGCTGGCACAGCTGCAGATCGTGAACCTCAACCAGACCGGTGCGGCCAATCAGATGCCCGTTCCACCCGGCCCTGCCGACGCGGGCAGCCCGGCAGTGGGCCCGTGCGTGATCTTCTGCATCGGCGGCAGTCCTGCGCCATCGGCACCACAGCCCGGTCTGCCCGCCGCTGTGCCGGTCGGTGCTCCCGGGTTGCCGCCGGCGGCGCCGCTACCTCCGCCGCCGCCGCCCTGGGCGAACTTCTTCGCCCCGCCGCCACCTCCCCCGCCACCGCCGGCACCTCTCACGCCGCTGGGTCCGCCGCCCGGTCCGGCCGCCTGACCAACCGGTCCGTCGGGCGGCATTTCAACAGGCCTCGACGCCCCAGGCGGCTCCTCAACGCCCTCGTCCCTCGCGCGCATCGGTCGCCCGCCTACACTCGGCGGTGATATGTCTCAAAGCACTGATCTCAGCGCCCTGGTGCGTCTCGCACTGACCAAGGTGATCGACCCCGAGCTCCGTCGGCCGATCACCGAGCTCAACATGGTCAAGAACATCGACATCGGGCCCGACTCCGCGGTTCACGTCGAGATCTACCTGACCACCTCGGCGTGCCCGAAGAAGACGGAGATCACCGAACGAGTCACGCAGGCCGTCGCCGATGTGCCTGGTACCGGAGCCGTCAAGGTCACCCTCGATGTGATGGACGACGAGCAGCGCACCGAACTGCGCAAGATGCTGCGTGGCGATGCCGCCGAACCCGTCATCCCCTTCTCCCTGCCCGGGTCTCTGACGCGCGTCTACGCCGTCGCCTCCGGCAAGGGCGGTGTCGGAAAGTCCAGCGTGACAGTCAATCTCGCTGCGGCGATGGCCGCCCGCGGGTTGTCGGTCGGCCTGCTCGACGCTGATATCTACGGCCACTCGGTGCCGCGGATGATGGGCACCACCGACCGACCCACCCAGGTCGAGTCCATGATCCTGCCGCCGGTCGCCCACGACGTGAAGGTCATCTCGATCGCCCAGTTCACCCAGGGCAACACCCCTGTCGTATGGCGCGGCCCGATGCTGCACCGAGCGCTACAGCAGTTCCTGGCCGACGTCTACTGGGGCGATCTGGACGTACTGCTGCTCGACCTGCCGCCGGGCACCGGAGACATCGCGATCTCCGTGGCCCAGCTGATCCCGGGCGCGGAGATCCTGGTGGTGACCACCCCGCAGTTGGCGGCCGCTGAAGTGGCCGAGCGCGCCGGGGCGATCGCCCTGCAGACCAAGCAGCGCATCGCCGGCGTCGTCGAGAACATGGCCGGGTTGGTCCTGCCCGACGGCTCGATCATGAACATCTTCGGTGAAGGTGGTGGCCGCAAGGTCGCCGAGAGTCTGTCCCGATCGGTGGGCGGTGACGTGCCTCTGTTGGGTCAGGTGCCTCTGGACCCGGCGCTGGTGACGGCCGGCGACATCGGAATCCCCCTGGTGCTCAGTGCACCGGATTCGGCGGCGGGCAAGGAACTGCTGGGTATCGCCGACGCGCTGACCGCGCGGAAACGCGGTCTGGCCGGCATGTCACTCGGCTTGGACACCACGCGGCGCCAGTAGCGCGTCGAGATCGACGAATTGCCGCAAGACACTCGCACTTTCGCGCCCATTTGTCGGTTTGGGCGCAGGCCGGGGGTCAGGTGGCGTCGGTGTCGAAGGGAGTGGTGAGTGCGGGTGTGGGCTCCGATACCGGGGTCGGGGCGGCGGGCGTGCGCTGAGCGATCGCCGGCGGCGCCGGAGCATCGGTGGGCTTCACCGCAGCCTGGTCGGACCCGTTCGGCTTGTCGAACTTGCCCGTGAACAACGAATCATCGCCGTCGAGAAGATGTTTGGTGAGGGCAGCACGTGGGGTCATCCCCCGCAGTTTCTGCAACTCCGACAAGGGTTCACGGAGATCATCGAATTCCGGGCCCAGATCCTGCCGTAGCTGCGAGGTGGCCCCGCTGACGTAATCCCGGGCCTGCCGCACTGCACCGGCAGTCCACCGGATCGCGCCCGGTAGCCGCTCTGGCCCCAGGACAACCAGCCCGATGATCACCAGGACCAGCATCTCGCCCCAACCGAGATTGGCGAACATCAGGTATCCGGTGTCGGATTGACGGTCAGCGTCACGCGCCGGCCGTCACGCATGACCTCGATGGGCGAATCCTGCCCGATCGGCAGCTGCCGAACCGCCACGGTGAATTCGTCGGCATCGGCCACCTCGCGGGTACCGACCTTGACCACCACGTCGTTCTCCAGGATGCCGGCCCGCTCGGCGGGGCTCCCGGCTCTGACGTTGGCCACCTGCGCACCGGAGGCCAGGTCATTGCTGACCGACCGTGCCGACAGGCCCAACGTCGGATGCGAGATCTTGCCGTCCTTGATCAGCGACTCGGCGACCTGCTTGACCTCGTTGACCGGAATGGCGAACCCGAGACCGCTGGCGCTGTCGGACAGCGACTTGCCCGCGGTGTTGATGCCGATGACTTCCGACTCCATGTTGATCAGCGGGCCACCGGAGTTGCCATGGTTGATCGACGCGTCGGTCTGGATGGCATCGATGACCGTGTCGGTGTCGGAACCGTCACCGGACAGGGGCACGGGTCGGTGCAGGGCGCTGACGATGCCCGAGGTGACGGTGCTGCGCAGGCCCAACGGCGCGCCGGCGGCGATCACTTCTTCGCCGACGACGACATTGTCGGAGTCACCGAGTCGCGCGACGGTGAGATTGTCGACGTTGTCGACTTTCAGCACCGCGAGGTCGGTCTTGGGATCGCGCCCGACCAGGTTGGCCGGAACCACTTTGCCGTCGTTGAAGACGACGGACATCTTCCATGCGCTCGGGTTGGTGGCGGCTTCGGAGATGACGTGGTTGTTGGTGACGATGTAGCCGCGGCCGTCGATGACGACGCCGGAGCCCTGAGAGCCCGACTCGTCGCTCTTGGCCTCGATGGTGACCACGGAATCGGCCACCGATTTCGCGACGGCGGCGATCTGGCCGGGCGGTACGTCGTCGGCCCCCTCGGTCTGCAAGCTGATCTTCGAGGTGGTGAAGGCCTCGACCACCTCGGCGGTCTTCCGGCCGACCCAACCGCCGGCCAGGCCGATCACCAACGCGACAACGGCCAGTATCGCCAGCGCGGTATAGGAGACCCTGCCGCCGAACAGCACGTCCCGGACACCGAGTTTGCCGCTGGGCAGGACAGCTTGCGGGGCGACCGGGGGGACGACGGCCGGGCTACCCAGCGCGGCTGCCGCTGAGGGATCACGCCAGGGATCGGCGGCAGCATCCGGGCCGGAGCCGTTCTTCCTGGCTTCTTCTTCGGCGCTGAGGGCCCCGGCATCCACCGGATGGCGCTGCAGTGACTCGCCATTGAGGTACGGCCGCCCGAAGGCTTCAGCCAAGACCGGGTCCGGCGGCTGGTCACGAGGTTGGTACTCGGAGTCGCTGAACTTCTTCGGCCGTTGTTCCTCGGCCTCGAACGAGCCGCCGATCCCGTTGGGTCGACCGAAGGCCCGTCGCTGTGCGTCGTCGACCGGCGGCCTCGAAACGGGACGTGGCGCCAATCGGGGACCGTTGGTCCCTTGGCTTGAATTGTCCTGGTTCGAACTCACGTCATCCTCTTCTGGGGCGCTCTGAAGCGGGGCCGATGATTGCTGACCTGGTGAGCCTGCCTTCCGGCGGGCTCGGCTCCATCTACCCTACCGGCGGCGGCGGCGAGCACGCGTTGCGTCGTCGGCCAACTGATCGGCGATCGGGTCAGGGGCATCGTCCGGCGGCGTCAGTGGCGCATGGGGAATCTGCGACAACATGCCGAGCAGAGTGCTGGGAATGTGCACCGGGCAGGAGTCCCGCAGCGCGGTGCGGGCCTGCCTCTGAGCGTCGACTTCGGCGGCGCAGTCTGCACACAGCGCGAGGTGGTGGGCGGCCCGCAGGTGGGCGTTCATCCTGAGTTCGCCGTCGACGAAGGCGGCGACGGCCTCGATGGACAAATGCTCTGTGGAGCCGAATTGGCGGGGTGCGCCCACGGGGGCGTCACTTTGCGAGGCGAATTGAGCGGGAAGCCACGAGAACGCGCGTCGGAATACGTGCCCCCGATCGGTCATCACCCCGCTCCTTCCGTGCCACTACATCGCGCGGTGCCCGGGGCTGCCTGGAATCTGGCGGCCAGCCTTATCGAACCCTTATCAAATGTAGCGCGCAATTGCGCCGGGCACATTCGAAGCTGCGTCTTGGTCAGTCCGAGTTCGCCGAAATGCCGTTCTGTGCGGCCTGCGCGGCCAGGAAATCGCGGAGCGCCTGCCGCCCACGGTGGATGCGGCTGCGGACGGTGCCCAGCTTCACGCCGAGCGTGGCGCCGATCTCCTCGTAGGACAGACCTTCGATGTCACACAGGACCACGGCGGCGCGGAACTCCGGAGGCAGCGAGTCGAGCGCGGCCTGCAGATCTGCTCCCAGCCGGGAGTCGTGATAGATCTGCTCCGGGTTGGGTTCGTCGGCCGGCACCCGGTCGTAATCCTCGGGCAGCGCTTCCATCCGGATTCGGCTGCGGCGGCGCACCATGTCCAGGAACAGGTTCGTGGTGATGCGGTGCAGCCAGCCTTCGAACGTGCCGGGTTGGTAATTCTGTACCGAGCGGAAAACGCGGATGAAGGTTTCCTGGGTGAGGTCTTCGGCGTCGTGCTGGTTGCCCGACAGCCGATACGCCAGGCGGTACACGCGGTCGGCATGCTGACGCACCAGGTCATCCCAGGACGGCATGGTGGTCTTGTCACCGGTGGCATCGAACACTGCGGTGCCCTGCAGGTCGTCCGTGGGCTCCACCCAATCGGACTCCGCGTACTGGGCGACGTGCGACATACTGCTTGGCGCCGTCATCGTGGTGGTCGTCAGATCCTCCTGCTCTCCGCTGCCGGATGAAACCGGCAGGCCGATATCTGCCGGAACGCCCGAAGGGTGAGCGCTATTCCCGGACCAGCGGCCGCCGAGTTCCATGTACACACCGTTGTCTATCGGCGTGTGGACGGCATATGAGCTCACTGAAGGTTCCCTGAGAAAGGGCCTCTCCCACTACTTTCCCAGAGGAAAATCAGTGAGATGCCAGCGTGTCGCCGGGCGTGTCGCACGGCCTCCAGCGTGAATCAGGGGCTCGGCGGCCGGTGGGCGCGCCTCCATCCAGGTTCGAACATCGACCATCTACGCTGCGCACATGGCCTCCGCAGACGAACCACCCAACGGTCCTCTCGGGCAAGAGCGGCAGAATTCGGCCGACGCGATCCTGTCCCACGCCGAGGGCGCGATCTCCGAGGATGCGGTGCTGGCCGCGGCCCGCGAACGTGCCATCGACATCGGCGCCGGCGCGGTCACCCCCGCCGTCGGCGCACTGTTGAGCCTGCTCGCGCGGTTGAGTGGCGGGAAAGCTGTGGCCGAAGTCGGCACCGGTGCGGGCGTGAGCGGCCTGTGGCTGCTCTCCGGGATGCGCGACGACGGCGTGCTCACCACCATCGACATCGAACCCGAACATCAACGCATCGCCAAGCAAGCGTTCGCCGAAGGGGGCATCGGCCCGTCCCGGACCCGGCTGATCAGTGGCCGCGCCCAGGATGTGCTGACCAGGCTCGCCGACGAGTCCTACGATCTGGTGTTCATCGATGGTGATCCTGCCGATCAGCCGGACTTCGTGGTGGAAGGCATCCGTCTGCTCCGACCCGGCGGGGCGATCGTCGTCCACCGCGCCGCCCTCGGCGGCCGCGCGGGAGACCCCGCCGCACACGACGCCGAGGTGTCCGCAGTTCGGGAAGCGGCACGCCTGATCGCCGAGGACGAACGACTCACGCCGGTGCTGATCCCGCTGGGCGACGGCATCCTTGCCGCCGCCCGCGAGTGATCTCGAGACCTACTGGCAGAGCGGGACGATCTCCTGCCGGATACGGTCGCCCTCTTTCAAGCGTTCCATTTGCACCGGATCCTGGTTCGTCACACCGGTGAGTGCGTTGATACCGATGTCCTGCAGCGTGATCGCAAACGAACTGACCTTGCCGCCCAGATCCTCCGGCGTGGCCTCATCGACTTGGCCTTCGAGGTAGATCCCGCCGCCCAGCAGAGCCAGCCGGGCGTTGCCGGCCACCGCGGTCAACGCCACCGGATCGGGACCGAGGTTCGCGAACGTCTGCAACTGCACCGCCCTGGCCACGGTGTCGAACGCCGCACAGACCTTCGCCTTCGCCGCATCCGATTGCTCGGCGGTGACCTCACTGGCGGGGCCCTGCGGTTCGGACGCCGACTCGTCAGCCGGCGCTTTGGACATCAGTGACCAGACCGCGACCCCGGCCGCGACGAGTGCGACCACCAGCGCAGCGGGGGCGATCCAGCCGGCCGACCCGCCGGCCTGCCGACGCCCGGCAGTCGTTGCACCAGAATAAGCTTCATCACCTGAGTTGTTTTCGGGCATTGAGCGATGATAGCGGGCAGCAAGGTCGCTCCAACGCCCTACGGAGCCATTCATCTGTTGAATCGGCAAAGACGACAGCCGATCTCGTGGACAAGTCGTGAAAGACTGTGCCTGGTAGTAGCAAGCACAGTCTTCTGCGAGTCGCTGGGTAGCAAAGGATCCAATGGGAAATCAACACGCAAGCTCCGCGCCCCTGCGCGAGGCATTGTCGCGACGGCTGTACCGACGCACGGCGGCCACGGGAAAGATTGTGCTGCCCGCGGTTCCGAGCATGATCGATGAGCACGTCCAGGTGTGCGGCAACGTCTTCGCCGACATCGGCAGAGCCTTCAACGCCGATGAACTCGCTCACCTGCGGCAACTGTTGCAGCGGCAATTGACGGAGGCGTTTGCCAAATCGCCTCGCTCATCCATCATCGTGTCCTACACCGCGCCCATTGCCGCGGTGCTCAACTACGAAATCAATATCGAGTGGTGGTCGCTGGAGCAGGCCTACGAAAACTGGGTCAGCACCCGCAAGCCGCCGCTGTTCGGCACCGAGCCTGATGCCCGGGTGTGGGAGCTGGCCGCTGAGGCAGGAGACCCGGCCACCCATCCGGTACTCGACATCGGTGCCGGCACAGGGCGCAACGCGTTGGCACTGGCCCGACGCGGCCATCCGGTTGATGCGGTGGAGTTGACCCCGTCGTTCGCCGAGCAGATCACCACCGAAGCCGCGCGGGACTCTCTTGCGGTGCGGGTGATCCAGGGCGACGTCTTCGCCTCCACCAGCGATCTCCGGGAGGACTACCAGCTGATCCTGTTGTCGGAGGTGGTGTCGGACTTCCGGTCGTTGAAGCAGGTGCGCGGGGTGTTCGAGCTCGCAGCCCGATCGCTGGCCCCCGGTGGTCAACTGGTGTTCAACGTCTTCCTCGCCAAGCCCGGCTACACCCCCGACGGCGCTGCACGCGAGCTGGGCCAGCAGTGCTACACAAGCATCTTCACCGACGCTGAATTATCCATGGCGGCAGATGAATTGCCTCTCACGCTCGTCAGCGACGACTCGGTCCACGACTACGAGAAAGCGCACCTTCCGGCCGACTCGTGGCCGCCGACGAGCTGGTACGTCGAATGGGTCAGCGGGCAGGACGTTTTCGACCTGCCGCGCGAGCAGTGCCCGATCGAACTGCGTTGGCGGGTATACCGCAAGACCTAGGTTCGACGACAAAGAAGATGGGGCGCCGGCTGTGCCGGCGCCCCACTTCTGTGACTAGCTACTAGGCGTCGCTACCGGTGTTGCCACCGTCAGCGCCGGCGTCACCGTCAGCGCCATCGGCACCGTCGTCGCCGTCAGCACCGTCAGCACCGGGAGTTGAGGAACCGCCGATCGAACCGGCGAGACCACCCTTACCGCCCGAGCCACCCTTGCCGCCGTCGGCACCCGTGCCGCCTGCACCGCCCTTGCCCACGCCACCGCTGGCACCACCGCTGCCGAAGATGCCACTGCCGCCGCCCGCACCGGCCGCGCCACCGGCGCCACCGTCGGCACCATCGCCGCCGTCGCCGCCATCGGCACCGTCGCCACCGTCACCACCCTGTGCGTCACCCGTGATCAGGCCAACCGCGGCGCCACCGGCACCGCCATTACCGCCGGCACCGCCGGTGCCGGTGGTGCTGCCGCCCTTGCCGCCAGCGCCACCCGTGCCGCCCTTGCCGCCGGAGCCGAGGATGCCGCTGCCGCCACCGGCGCCACCGGCGCCACCGGCGGTACCCGGCGTGGCGTCGTTCGAGCCGTCGTTTCCGGCGGCTCCGTCGCCGCCAGCGCCGGCCGGAACGCCCACGCCGACAACTTCGATTCCGATTCCACCCACACCGCCGGAGCCGCCGGCTCCACCGTCAAAGGGAGCCGTACCACCATCGGCACCGTCAACTCCGGGCAGCGCGGGCAGCAACGGCGTGCTGCCCGGGGGATTGATCGCAGGGTTCGCGTCATCGACACCATCGACGCCGGCGCCACCATCACCACCGGTGCCACCCTGACCGAACAGCCCGAACAGACCGGCACTACCGGCGTTGCCACCGTTGCCGCCAGCGGTGTCGAGAGAGCTGCCCGGCAGATTTACGCCGTTGCCGCCCTTGCCGCCGCTACCACCGTTACCGAAGAAAGAGAAGAAGCCGGCGTTACCGCCGCTACCGCCGTTGTCGCCGGCGAAGCTGTCGCCGCCGTCGCCGCCGTCGCCGTAGAACAGACCACCGTTGCCACCCTTGCCGCCCGCGGTTACGCCTAGCCCAGTGATATCGGTGTACCCGTCGCCGCCGCTGCCGAGGAAGAAGCCGCCATTGAAGCCGTCTGGGTGAAGGAGATTCCCGTCGGCGCCGTTACCGACGAAGAAGTTCAGGCCGGGGATCAGGCCGGCAAAATCGAGGAAGTCTTCGATCGGATCGGCGAACGGATCAGGCGCGAGCGCCGCCCCGAACAGGGAATTCGGCGTCGGCTTGGATACCAGGCTTGCCGTGAAGGTGGAGTCCTGCTCGCAGCCGAACAGCTGGACACACTCCTCGACGGGTGCCGCTTGCGCTGAACCCGCAGTGGCCAGGAGAGCCACCGCCGGCGCGCCCAGGATGAGGCCCGCGCCCGCGACGGCAGCCCCAGTCGCCATCAGCGAGCGCTTGCGACCGCTGGATTTTTTGTTGATGTGCTGAGACATGTATGGATCCCCTCCACGGAAACGATGAACATGCTCCTCGTCTGAACATGTGCCAGCAACGTAACACCAGATTCTGAAACAGGGAACGATTTTCCGCGTTTGTCATTTGCGAGATTCTTGAATTCAAGTAGCTGAACACCTTCTGAAGCCCAGAAACCTGAGAGAACCTGAGAGTCATAGCTAATCAAGCTGAGTATCAGCTGAGTTTCACTGAGCTGCGCTTTTGTCGACATTCGTCCGCAAAATGGCAGTAATAGCGAACGACATGTGGCGCGGAACACAGTTAAGAGACCGGCAAAAATGAATTCTTCTCAGTCGCACCTCAGGTGGGGGATGCTCGCTGTGACCGCCTCGAGGTGTTGCTGCACCCCGCCCTAGAAGTATCAAGATCAAATATCTGGCCGCACCCAAGTCGGCCTGAGCAAACTAACTGCGTCACGAAGGATCAGATCCGCGCCCGGAACCGCCAGCGCGAACACCTGGGATCGGCAAGCCACCGACGTCGACTTGGACGCAGTGTCCGCGCCGCGGAGACATCAGCGGCTCGGCACCGGCGTCAAAAATGAAACGAAAGGACCGAGGCGGATGCCGCGAACATAGAGAACGCTGCTTGCGACATCGACTGACGGACAGCGCAATAAGGACACCCAGACTTCGCGAGTGACAGGTGGCAGATATCGAAGGTCTGTGTCAACGGATTGAACACGTTGATGACGAACACTTTTCAACAATGCATGGCAGAACCACTGCGCCGTCCAGACAGCGAGCAACGCGGACCGAACGGCAGGCAGATCAAAAATGCTGCGGCACAGCAGATATCAACACCGGCGCCTGCGCAATCGAAGCCGTTGGCACGGTACATATCTGGCCCACAACCCACGTAATCACGCTGCACCGCAGGTGATGTCATGAAAAACGAAGAGTGGGGCGTCGGCCGTGCCGGCGCCCCACTGTCGTGACTAATTGTCAGGCGTCGTTGCTACTGCTGACACTGCCGTCGTTGCCGCCGTCAGCCCACCCGCTGGTGCCGTCATTGCCTTCGGCGCCGTCGTCTCCGTTGTCACCGTCATCACCCGGCGTTGTGGTTCCGCCGATCGACCCCGCGAGACCGCCGGTGCCACCCTTGCCGCCACCGCCACCGTCGTCACCGTTGGCACTATCGCCGCCGTCGCCGTGGTACAGGCCATTACCACCGGCTTGGACACCCAGGGGATCGGTGCATCCGTTGCCACCGCTGCCGAGGAAGATGCCGCCGTTGTACCCGTTGGTGTGAATCATTGCCGTTCGCGCCGTTGCCGACGAAGAAGTTGCCCCCCGGGATCAGACCGGCGAAATCGAGGAAGTCGTCGATCGGATCGACAAACGGGTCCGGTACGGCTGCGGCACCGAACAGTCAATTCGGGTTTGGCACAGCCACACTCGCGCCGAAGATCGAGGCCACACCGTCACAGTCGACCAGTGGCGCGCAGAGCGCCTCGGCACCCGGGGCCGCCGAAGCGGTGCCCGCGGTGGCCAGCATGATCATGGCGTGTGCGCCGAGACTGAGGCCAGCGCCAATATCGGCAATCGAATCGGTCTGTCAGCAAATCAACAAAAGCCTCATCAAAACCGTTGACCGACGCTGAACAGGTGTTTAACATCCTGTACATGCGTTCAGCCGATTTGACCGCCGTAGCCCGCATCCGAGACGCGGCCATTACGCTGTTCGGCGAACAGGGCTTCACAGTCGGTGTGCGCGCCATCGCCGAGGCCGCGGGTGTCAGCCCAGGGCTGGTGATACATCACTTCGGTTCCAAGGTCGGCCTTCGCCAGGCCTGCGACCAGCACATCGCCGACCTGATCCGCACCTCGAAATCAGAGTCGCTGCAGACCCACGACCCGGCGAGCTGGTTTGCGCAGCTGGCCGAGATCGAGCACTTCGCACCCGCCATGTCCTACCTGGTGCGCAGTATGCAATCCGGCAGCGACCTGGCGAAGACGCTGTGGCGCAACATGATCGATAATGCCGAGGCCTACATCGAAGACGGCGTGCGAGCAGGCACCATCAAGCCGTCCCAGAACCCGAAGGCTCGGGCCAAATTCCTGGCCCTGGTCGGTGGGGGCGGATTCTTGTTGTACCTGCAGCTGCATGAGCACCCCGACGACATGCGGGCGGTGCTGCACGACTACGCCGCCGACATGGTGCTGCCCGCCCTGGAGGTGTACACCCGGGGCCTGATGACCGATTCGACGATGTACGACGCGTTCCTCGCGCAGCAGTCTCAAACACAGCCCGTCACGACGGCGACCGAAGGGAATCGAGATGACGAACGAACACTCTGACAGCGGTACCCCTGCCATCGAGATCCGAGGACTGACCAAGGACTTCGGCAAGGTCCGGGCCCTCGACGGCCTCGATCTGACAGTTCGCGAGGGCGAGGTGCACGGATTTCTGGGGCCCAACGGCGCCGGTAAATCGACGACCATCCGAATTCTGCTCGGGCTGGCCAGAGCCGACCGGGGCAGCGTCCGCCTGCTCGGCGGTGACCCGTGGCAGCAGGCGGTGGAACTGCATCGCGACATCGCCTACGTTCCAGGCGATGTCACCTTGTGGCCGACACTGACCGGCGGGGAGACCATCGACCTGCTGGCCCGCATGCGCGGCGGCATCGACAACACCCGCCGTGCCGAGCTCATCGAACGCTTTGCACTCGACCCACACAAAAAGGCCCGGACCTATTCCAAAGGCAACCGGCAGAAGGTGTCACTGGTGTCGGCATTCTCCTCCCACGCCCGGCTTCTGCTACTCGATGAACCCAGCAGCGGACTGGACCCGTTGATGGAGAACGTCTTTCAGCAGTGTGTGGCCGAGGCCCGCGATCGTGGCGTCACGGTCCTGCTGTCCAGTCATATCCTGGCTGAAACCGAAGCGCTGTGCCAACGGGTCACGATCATCCGGGCAGGTAAGACGGTGGAGAGCGGCACCCTGGAGTCGATGCGGCACCTCAGTCGAACCGCGATCAAGGCCGAGATGATCGGCGACCCAGGTGATATCACCCGAATCCGGGGAGTCGAGGACGTCAGCATCGAAGGCCGCACGCTGCGGGCTCAAGTCGACGGTGACAGTCTCGGTGAGCTGATCCGGGTTCTCGGTGAGGCCGGGGTCAAGAGTTTGGTCAGCCAGCCGCCGACCCTCGAAGATCTTTTCCTGCGGCACTATTCGGTGTCCGCATGAGTACCGCCACCCTCGATCGGGAACACCATGCCGCACATCGCGCACCGGGGGGCGCGTCGAACTTCACCGGCACGCTGGGACTGCTGCGGCTCAATCTGCGGCGCGACCGGATCGTGGCGCCGCTGTGGATCCTGCTGCTCTCGATCCCATTGGCCACGGTGTACGTCGGCAGCGTCGAGGCGGTTTATCCGACAGCCTTCGACCGTGCCGCGTTCGCGGCGTCGATCATGGCCAGCCCGGCCCAGCGTGCGCTCTATGGCAGCGTCTACAACGACAGTCTCGGCGCGGTCGGTATCTGGAAAGCCGGGATCTTTCATCTGCTGATCGCGGTAGCGGTGATCATGACCGTCATCCGGCACACCCGAGCCGATGAGGAGAGCGGTCGCACCGAGATGCTCGGCGCAGCCGTTGTCGGCCGGTTCGCCGGGCTGACCGCCGCCCTGACATTGACCGGCGGGGCGGCCGTTCTCACCGGGGCACTCGGCTTCGCCGGGCTGCTCACCCTCGACATCCCAGTTGCCGGATCGCTGGCATTCTGCTTGGCGCTCAGCGCATCTGGACTGGTGTTCGCCGCGGTCGCGGCGGTGGCCGCGCAACTGTCGCCGAGTGCACGCGTCGCGCGTGGCACCGCGTTCGCGGCACTCGCCGCCGCCTTCACCCTCCGCGCGGTCGGCGATGCCGGCGCGGCACCGATGTCGTGGCTGTCCCCTCTGGGCTGGTCTCTGCAGGTACGTCCCTTCGCCGGTGATCACTGGTGGGTGCTCGGCCTGCACGCCGCCACCACGACGGTGCTCACCGGTGTGGCCTACCTGCTGCTGAGTCGTCGCGATGTCGGCGCCGGGCTGATCGCTGATCGGCCGGGACCGGGAGCAGCGGCGCCCGCGCTTCGCGGGGCGATGAGCCTGGCCTGGCGGCTGGACCGTGGAGCTCTGGTGTTGTGGACCGTCGGATTGACGTTGTACGGCTTGATGATCGGCAGTGTCGCGCACGGAGTCGGCGACGAGATCGGCAACAGTGCACTCGCCCGCGATATCGTCACGCGCCTCGGCGGCACCGATGCGATGGAGCAGGCGTTCATCGCAGTGGCCTTCAGCATGTTGGCCATGGTGGCATCCGCGTTCACGGTGTCGCTGACCCTGCGACTGCACCAGGAGGAGACCAGCGGGCGGGCCGGCTCGCTGCTGGCCGGCGCGGTCAGCCGAACCCGTTGGTTGGTCAGCCATCTGACCGTCACGGTGGTGGGCTCGGCGGCGGCGATGCTGGCCGCCGGGCTGGTGGCCGGGTTGACCTACGGCGCGGCCGCCGGCGACGTGACGGGCACGCTGTCGACGGTGCTCGCCACCGCGGCCGTGCAGTTACCCGCGGTGTGGATGCTCGCCGGAATCACCCTGGCGCTGTTCGGGACTGCGCCGCGATTCGCCCCGGCGGCCTGGGCGGTGCTGGCCGGCTTCATCGCCGTCTACCTGTTGGGCTCCCTGGCCGGGGCCCCGCAGCTGCTCCTCGACGCGCAACCGTTCACCCACGTTCCGCACGTGGGAGTCGGCGACCTCAGCCTCGCGCCGCTGCTGTGGCTGTTGCTGATCGACATCGCGCTGTTCGCCATCGGCACGGCGACGTTCCGGCGACGCGATCTGCACTGAACATCGAAGTTCCCGTCGCATACTGAAGTCGTGGAGCAGCTGCTGACCGGGCTCGGGCTGTCGACGGCCGCGGGCCTCAACGCCTACATCCCGATGTTGATGCTCGGTCTGGCGGCCCGGTTCACCGATCTCGTCAACCTGCCCGGTGGCTGGTCGTGGTTGGAGAACGGCTGGGTGCTCACGATCGTCGGTGTTCTGCTGCTCATCGAGATGATCGCCGACAAGGTGCCTGCGCTCGATTCGATCAACGACACCATGCAGACCTTCATTCGGCCCACTGCGGGCGGCATCGTGTTCGGCTCCGGTACGGCAGCTCAGACGGGGGCTGTGACCGATCCCGGCGAGTTCGCCCGGTCCGGTCAGTGGATCCCGGTGGTCATCGGCGTCGTGATCGCGCTCGCCGTGCATCTGGTCAAAACCGCAGTGCGACCGGCGGCCAACGTGGCGACAGCGGGGTTCGCCGCGCCGGTG